>NZ_CP089595.1 GCF_021249405.1 Halobacterium zhouii
GGTTGGCCTTTACAGAAACGAACAAAACGAACGGAACGAACTGGTGATAGAAATGAACGCAATTAGTTCAACGAGCGAAACGAACAGTTGGTTTTAACATCGTAGTAATCCTCTCACCGAGTGAAACACCCTCACCGAACGCACCGAGCTAAACGACCAAAACGAACGAAACGAACACAACGAGAGAAACGAAGATAATGACCGACACCAATACCGCACGAATCACGGTGGCGAATCAGAAGGGAGGCGCGGGGAAGACAACCGACGTCATTCATACTGGCGGCGCACTCGCCGCCCGAGGTCACGACGTCCTCCTGGTCGACATCGACTACCACGGAGGGCTCACGTGCTCGCTTGGCTACAACGATCTGTACTACGATACCGACCGTACGACGCTGTTCGACGTCCTCGACTTCGACCAGATGGAGTCGGTGAACGACATCATCGTCGAGCACGAGGAATTCGACATCCTTCCCGCCAGCGAGAAGCTCGCGAACAACAAGAACATCCAGACGCTGCTTGAGGCGCCGAAGAGTCGCGAGCGGTTGGAGATGACTCTCGACGAGCTCGACAAGGACTACGACTACATCATTGTCGACACGCCGCCATCCCTGAACGTCCTCACCGACAACGCCCTGGTCGCGACCGGCAACGTCGTCATCCCCGTCATTCCCGAGAAGCTCAACGCCAACAGCCTCCAGATTTTCGCGAAGCAGCTGAGTTCCCTCGAACAGGCGTACGGAGACATCAATCGGCTCGCCATCGTCTGTAACCGTGTCGAGCAGAACGCCGAGCACCGCGACACCATCGAGGAGATCAAGTCGGCGTACTCCCTCCCGGTGTTCGAGATCCCGAAGCGGACCGACCTCTCTCAGTCGATTGGCGAGGGTGTGTCCGTCTTCGGCTTTGGCAAGGAGAACAAACGCGTCGAGGATGCACGCGACCTATTCAACGAGATCGCCGACCTGTTCGACGGGACATTCGAGAAGACTGCGCCTGAGGAGGTGGAAGCATGAGCGACGGCTGGGGTGATGCTTCCGGCATCGAGGGCAACTACGAAGAGGAGGACGACGAGGCTGATTCCAGCGAAACGAGTGAGGTGAGTGAACCGGTGGAAACCAGTTCATCGACCGAAACGACCGAGTCGACTTCAACGAGTGAAACGAACGAAACGAGCAAAACGAAGACGAACATCAAGGACGAGTGGAATGGGCGGACGATCTACATCCCCGACGATGTCCTCGACGAGATGGAGGACACTTACCTCGAGTCCCAGCTGAAGCTCCGCAAGGCGGGCCAGGACGAGTTCAAGAAGAACCGCCACTTCTACCCGCTACTCGTCCAGTTCGGTATTGAGGCGCTCTCTGATGCGGATTCTGAGGAAATTCAGGCCCGGCTTTCGGAACTCGGAGACGAATGACCTCGCGCAGAACGAGGACCGGGAATTTGTATAGCGATATACGATATACGTTTTCCTGTAGTGCGGAATTCCGGCGCTAAGAGACTTCAGTTCCTCGAATTCTCCCGATGGGCCGAATACAGCAAGTGGTCCTGATTATGCCCGTAATCACGACCACTTTGAAGTACCCCGCCGCCGTCGGTGAAGCACGAATGCTACAACCGCCTCACAACGACGCTTCCCCCAGGGTAGAGGCACCAGACCGGGCCCGCAGGACGGTGGAGGGCCGGTGAATGCCTGATCGGGCGCTTTCGACACCGCTCGACGACAGCTTCGAGCGCTACCTCCAGGACAAAGGGAAAGGCCGCGGTGGGGACGGCGGGAACTATCGACGTAACGCAGCCCGCGAACTCGAGCGGTTCGCTGAGTGGGCCGCCGGCGACCGCGGCGCCGACGACTGGACCGGGATTGTCCCCGACGACGTCGACCGTGAGCCGACCTTCGACGATCTCGACGAACGCGTGTTTCGGGAGTACGCCCGGCATCTTGGTGGCGACCGGGGACTCAAGCAGAACACGGTACAAACCTATTACCGCTATATCTCTGCCTGGTGCGGGTGGTGTGTCAACGAGGGGTATCTGGAAGCGCATTACGCGCAGCGGGCGAGTGCGATGGCGCCGTTACCGGAGGACGACGGCCGAAAGCCCGGTGACCAACAGGCCTGGACGTCCGAACAGCGCCACGCCCTCACCCGCCACGTCGACGAACGGGCTCGCGACGCCGTCGAGGCGTACACGACACTCCCGGAGGATACTGACCCCCTCGACAAACAGCGAGCGCGCTATGCGGCGCTGAAGGCGGCTCGTGACCGGGCGCTGGTGTTCGTACTCGCGTACACCGCCGTTCGGGTGGGGGAACTCCTTCGGGACCCAAACGACCCACGCCGGCGCGGCGTCCGCTGGGAGGACCTCTCCCTTGACGACGGGAGTATGGACGTCTACCGGAAGAAACAGCAGTGGGACGCCGCGAGTCTCCCCGATCCAGTGATTTCTCCGCTGCGAAGTTATCGCCAGCTGATGAACCCACTGACGGAGCGGTGGCCGGTGTTTCCGACGTTCGACCAACGGACGCTCGCGGAGCTCGTCTCGGAAGAGCTAGCCGAACGAGGAGAACGCCCGGATGCAATCGACGAGCGGCGTGAGGTGTACGCTCGGGACCTCCTGCTGGCGCTCGATGAGGACATTCGGCCGCCGTCAATCACGACGGACGGCGCACGGTTGATTCTCCAACGGTTCTCGGAGGCCGCCGAAATCGACATCGCCCATCCGAAACACGACTATCTTGCACCTCATGGGGGGCGCCGCGGGATGGGTGAGGTGCTCGTCCGGGCTTTCGGATACACTGTAGCAGCCCGTTACCTCGACAACTCGGAGGAGATGGTTCGGGAGCGGTACTCGCATATTGAAGCTGGTGAGCTCGGAGACGTAGCTACTGAAGCCCTCGAAGAAATTGATTTGTGATTGAATTATCTATTGTCTCGTACAGTGTTTGCTCTTAACGGCTTACGAAGCTTTTTCAGCCGGCCATAGAATTCCTATATGTCTTTCGTATCGGAGTCGATACGCCAGACGGTGATGACATATGACAGACCTGATCTTACGAAGTCCGGCGTTCGAGGATGGCGGTCGGATTCCGGATCGCTACGGCTATACGGAGGAGAACATCAACCCGCCACTGACAATCGAAGGTGTTCCAGCGGAGAGCGCTTCGCTGGTGTTGATCGTCGATAGCCCGAACCCCCGTTCCTCGAGCAAAGATGTCTGGAACCATTGGCTCGTGTGGGATATTCCGCCAACACTGGAAGAGATTCCTGAAGGGTGGGATCCCGAACAGGCGACAGAAGGTCAAAACGACTTTGGAGAACACGGATACGGTGGACCCAACCCGACCGGCCAGGAACAGACCTACCGCTTCCGTTTATACGCCCTAGAGACCACGCTCGGGCTCCCCTCTGTGACAGAAAAAGAGGAACTCGTAGATGCAGTTGTCGGGAATATCATCGATAAGACTCGGCTCGAGGGCACGGCTGCTCCATAGGTGCGCTACTGACAATGGCTGACTCAACTGTAACCTGCCCGGACTGCAGTACCCAACAGGAGGTTGAGACCGACGAGTATGGAATTTTCACGCTGGTGTGTGAGAATTGTGGTGCCCGATCGAAGGGCGAATACACAGCTACATCCGGCGAGGTTGTTTGGCGATGGACGCAGTCGAGCGACAAATAGAGTGACTAATTCCCACACGAAGACGACTTCTCAACGCTTATCCGCGACTTTCGTAGAGTAGTATGTAGCGGGATAGGATAGCTCGGAGATTCCACCAGGCTCATGACCTGGAGATCGGTGGTTCAAATCCACCTCCTGCTATTTCACGCCGACACAACCGCTATCGTAGACCTCGTCCGGTTCAAAGACTTTCTCGCCGACGGTCTCGCCTTCGATCGTTCGATAGAAGCAGGAGCGATAGCCCGTGTGACACGCCCCACCTTCTTGGTCGATTCGATAGAGAAGCGCATCACCATCACAGTCGACGCGGATTTCCTTTACCTGTTGGACGTGTCCACTGGAGCCGCCTTTCTGCCAGAGTTCGTCGCGACTCCGAGAGTAGTAGTGAGCAAGCCCCGTGTTCTGGGTTTCGGCGAGCGCCTCCGGGGACACGTACGCGAGCATCAGCACGTCACCGGTCTCGGCGTCCTGTGCAATCGCGGGAATCAGACCATTTTCGCCGAAGTCGAGTTCCACATCGAGACGTTCATCTTGCATACTCATACGATACGACAGACTCGGGAAACCAGTTGTTATTTTCCGAGCTGATCTCTTCGCTTGAGGTTAGACCAGCTGAAGGATGTTCCCGTTCGAGGTGACGTGGAGGTCACGTCCCAGTTTGTAGCCCTGCTTTGCGGCGAGGTCGACATAGCCAGAATACCCCTGCATGTCCTGGTGCGACGGGATGACGTGTTGCGGCTGGAGGGCATCGAGCATCGCGTAGTGGCCCTCTTGCGAGAGATGGCCGGAGACGTGGACGTCGTCGTAGATACGCGCGCCCTGCATCCCGAGGAGCTTCTCGGACTGGTAGCGCTGGCCCTCGTTCGTCGGCTCCGGAATCACACGCGCCGAGAAGATGACCTTGTCACCATCGTCGAGTTCGTACGGCGTCTCACCGCGTCCCATCCGCGTGAGCATCGCGCGCGGCTCGCCTTGGTGGCCCGTTACGACCGGGAGGTAGTTCTCCTTGCCCTCGTTCATGATGCGCTTGAAGGCCCGATCGACGGACTTCCGGTGCCCGTACATGCCGAGGTCGTCGGGGAAGCTCGCAGCGCCGATGCGCTCGGCCGTTCCCGAGTACTTCTCCATCGACCGGCCGAGCAGGACGGGCTGGCGACCGATTTCTTCTGCGAATTCGACCAGACTCGTGACGCGAGCGATGTGGCTGGAGAACGTCGTCGCGACGATCCCGCCGTCGTAGTCTTCGAGACTGTGCATGACGTCCTGGAGTTGGCTCCGGGCGACGGCTTCACTCGGTGTTCGTCCCTTCTTGTTCGCGTTCGTGCAGTCCTCAATGTAGCAGAGGACGCCCTCACCCTCGCGGCCGATTTCGCGGAACCGCTTCATATCGATGGGGTCACCGATAACGGGGGTGTGGTCGATGCGCTTGTCCAGCCCGTAGACGATGGCACCTTCGGGGGTGTGGAGGACTGGGTTGATGGCGTTGATGATGGAGTGCGTGACGTTGACGAACTCCAGTTCACACCGGTTGCCGATGGACATTGTCTCGCCGGCGTCCATCTCAATGAGGTCGTTCTGGACCTGGAACTTCCCCTCGTCTTGGATCTCTTCCTTGACGAGTTCGAGGGTGAACGGCGCGGCGACGATCGGAGCGTCGTAGCGATGCGCCAGTTTGCTGATTGCACCGATGTGATCGAGGTGACCGTGCGTCGGGACAATCGCTTGTACGTCGCCCTCGAGGTCGCTCATCACTCGATCATCGGGAATCGCACCCATGTCGATGAGGTCGAGCGAATGCATTTTCTCCGTCTGGAGGTTGTCGTGAATCAGTACTTTTGAGAGGTTGAGACCCATGTCGAAGACGACGATGTCGTCGCCGGCACGGACGGCTGTCATCTGGCGGCCGACTTCCTCGTAGCCGCCAATAGTTGCGATTTCGATTTCCATAGTCGGGTCCGATCAGAGCGATCCCAGAACTCGTCAAAGTCCGCCTGGTGAAGGAGAGCCGGTGTGAAGCTGGCTTCGACAGCAGGTCAATCTGTGACCATTAGTCGATGTATCCAGACTTCATGACCTTCCCGGGGACAACGCGTATTTCGGTTACGTGGAAACTGGCGGTCCCAACGTAAATACCCGTGGATTCGGGCGTCGTATAGTATCGTTACTCAGGGGCGTACTCTTCGTGGATTCGATCCATTCGTGCCGCCATCACGAAGTCGGTTTTGTGGAGGCCGTCGATCTTGTGCGTCCACATCTCGATTTTCACCTCTCCCCACTGGAGGTGGATATTTGGATGGTGCCATTCTTCATCGGCGAGTTCGCCGACTTCGTAGGTAAACTCGAGTGCGTCACGAAAATCGTCGAACTCGTAGGTCCCTTCGAGGTGGTGTTCGTCTACTACTTCCCACACGTCTTCGTCGAGTTCGGCAAGGTACTCCGAGTATTCAGTCTCGGTGAGCGGCTTATCCTCTGACGTACACGCTTCACACGCTTCGTCTGCCAGTGCCGATGCCATATCTCCGTTTACACTCGCCTCCTGTTTGTACTTTGGTCGTCGTCGGAAGGGTTGACGATGCCAGGACTTACACTTCGATGACGGGGAGTAGGAACGGTAGCTATTCTGATCCCTCAAGGAAGTATGATTTTCTTGATTCAGTAAAACAAGACGTATTGTCCGATTCGGCTGAACGATCTACTAACGCGTTTCCCGGAACGTCTCCTCCAGTAATGATTTGTCTACGGCCGGTTCACCTTCTATGCTGAATGGCTGTGTTTCAGAAAATCCGGCGTGTCCTCGGACTCAGTGAGTCGTCTGCTACAACACATCACTACTGTTGTACTGAATGTAACACGGAATTTGAGTCTCAGACTGCTCCCCAGCGCATTCAGTGTCCAGAATGCCTTACAACAAAAGTTACAGAACTTGATAACCACTGACTGTCTCTTTCGAATCCATCTTGTTCCAGCAAACGGTATCCTGTTGCGGGCTTAAAATCGACATACAGTTCAGGCCGCAACGAATTGAGTAGGGGGTTCGTTGGTAGCCCGTAGACTAGTGATTATGCATTAACGGATAGAACATCAATGAGGGAATATATTGGAACACCATCGATATCCTCGACTCCCTGTTTATCGATCAGTACAGCTGCAGCGACTGGGTTTCCCCCTGTATCGGTTATCGCCTCAATAGTTTCGCGTAACGTCGTTCCACTAGTAATCGTGTCATCAACGATATGGCAATCGTATCCATGGACACTGGAAAAATTCCGCGAGAAACTACCCTCGAGACCCTCGATATCACCGTTCTCCCATTGATGTTTGCGTGGCGTGTACGTAGCGAGACCAGTGTCGAGTGTTTGGGCCACGACGGTTGCGAGCGGTGTCCCGGCTTTCTCAATACCGACCGTGAGTGCTGGTTCTTGATGTTGGTTTGGGAGCATATTAGCCATCGCGTTTCCAATATACGTTAACCGTGTACTATCACGCCCGATGGCATTCCAATCTACATGAATATCGTGAGGTTTCTTTGTGTCTACCGATTGAGTATCTCGGGTCGTCGATTTACTCCGTTCGACCAACCAGCTGGCAGTTTCACGAGAGACGTTCAGCTCGTCTGCGATTTCGCCCTTTGACACCCCTCGATTGGCTAAGGAAGCAGCATTCGAAATGAGATCATCAACATTCTTCATCTGTCTCGAACTTGGAGTGGTACGTTTTACGTGTGTCGTCCTGGCTGCTCGTCCTAAAAGGTACAGTGTGAAGGACTATGGACGTTTGAGTGCGCCTTCCTTGTCGAAGAGGCTGTGACTATCCTTTGGCTCTCCGGGATACTCACGAGCCGCGTCCGGATGGAATGTGACACCGAGTCCCGGTTCATCTGGCACCTCGATAACCCCATCTTCCACGGTGTACCCGTGTTCGATGATTTCGTCACCCCACTCGACGTCTCGACTCATATGTTCGAGGACTTCGAGATTTTCGAGTCCGGCACACAGATGGACTGACGCAGCCGTACTGACGCCGGCGTTCGGGTTGTGCGGTGCGATCGTCATGTATCGAGCGTCCGCCATCGCGGCGGCGTGCTGGACTTCTCGGAGGCTTCCGTAGTTTGTCACGTCCGGCTGGATGATGTCGCAGGCCTGTTTCCGGACGAGATCTTCCATCGTCTCGTTATTGTAGATGCGCTCGCCGGTGGCGACGGGCATATTGACGTGCTGGGTGACGTCAGCCATCACTTCACGGTCCTCGAGTTCGACCGGCTCTTCGAGGAACATGATGTCGTATTCTTCGAGGGCGTCTGCAACCTCGATCGCCCCACGCCGGGTAAACCGACCGTGACAGTCGAGGGCGATGCCGACGTCCCAGCCAACTGCCTCGCGAACGGCGTCGAGGAGGTCCGCAACTTCGTCGAGCTGCGCGTCAGTTAACGAGTGTTCATAGTGGGCGAACGGGTCACATTTCAGCGCCGGATAGCCTTGCTCTTCAACCGCCTTCTCGGCGTGATGGGCGTAGTTCTCTGGCGTGCGGTCGCCGATGTGCCAGCCGTTCGCGTAGACGGGGATCTCGTCGTGAACCTTGCCGCCAAGAAGTTTCCAGACCGGTTCGCCGTAGTGCTTGCCGGCGATATCCCAGAGTGCGATGTCGATCGCCGCAGCGACCGCGTTGATGAGCTTCCCGGCTCGCCACGCGAAGGGATAGCGTCGGAGCTTTCGATTGATTTGTTTCCGATTCAGCGGGTCCTCGCCGATCACGTAGTGCTTGTGTGCTTCTGCGGTGGCTTCGAGGGCTGCGGTCAGTCCTTCACCACTGAGTGCCTCACCGACACCGGTGATACCTTCGTCTGTCTTGACCTGGACAAAGAACCAGTTCCGCCAGTCGGCGTCGACGACGAACGTCTCGACGTCAGTTACTCGCATAGGAATACTTTCTGAAGGATTGAAAAAGCCGTTCCGACTTCGACACAATCAGAAGAAATCTGCTGGAATCGCCGGACAGGGATTTCACGGTGATTTTATATCGGGAGCAGTTTCGTCCAGATAGGTGCGCTCCCTGTGAGTTCCGGGACCGGTTTGATTCCCCTCGTCGTGACCATCTTAGGGCTGGGTGTCGCAGCCCAGGTGTTAGCCGACCGGCTGGAGATCCCGAGCGTGCTCTTTCTTATTCTCGCTGGAATTCTCGTCGGTCCTGAGGGTCTTGATATTGTTGGCCTCGAAGCCTTCGGTGGCCCCGAACCCCTCTCGGCCATCGTCGGTCTCTCGGTCGCGATCATCATTTTCGAGGGCGCATTCCATCTGAAGCTCTCGAAACTGCGACAGACCCCTCGCGAGGCGTTTCGACTGATCACTCTCGGTGCGGGTATTGCCCTTCTCGGCACGGCGGTAGTCGTCCGGCTGGCACTCGGTGCGTCGTGGGAGCTGTCTTTCCTCATCGGCGCGCTGCTCATTGCGACTGGGCCGACCGTTATCACGCCCATCCTGGAGGTCGTCCCGGTGCGAGACCGTGTGGCTGCAGCACTCGAGACTGAGGGGATCGTTAACGACGTTACAGCGGCGATTCTGGCGGTGGCGATCTTCGAGGTTGTCGTTGGGAGTGGGACACAGCTCCAGTTGCTGGTGTCCTCGTTTATTTCCCGGCTTGGGACCGGCCTCCTCGTCGGTATCTTGACGGCCGGCATCCTGTGGTATTTGCTCAATCACGTCGATCTCTCGCCGTCGAACGCCGTGCGGAATTCCCGGCTGATCGTTCTCATCGGGGCGATCGCGACGTATGGGATTGCCGAGGGAATCGCCTCCGAGGCGGGGATCGCAGCCGTCGCAACCGCGGGTATCCTCCTCGGCAACGTCGATATGCCCTACGAAGACGAGATTGCGGCGTTCAAGGGCGATATCACGTTGATCGTCCTGTCGTTCGTGTTTATCTCGCTCGCGACGCTCCTGTCGTTCGAGGATCTCTTGTCTCTCGGTCTCGGCGGAGTCATTGTTGTCGTTACCGTCGTGGCAGTGGTTCGTCCCATTGCTGTGTTGCTGTGTACCTATGGAAACCGATTCTCATTCCGCGAACAGGTGTTCATGAGTGCGGTCGGTCCGCGCGGCATCATCCCGGCGAGTGTCGCGACCCTGTTCGCGCTCGAACTCCGTTCTTCGAATCCCGATGCTGCCACGGTCCTTGTCGGGACGGTGTTTCTGGTCATTCTGACGACGGTCGTTCTGCAGGGCGGATTCGCACGGCACATCGCACAAACACTCAAGGTACTACCAATGCGCGTCATCATCGTAGGTGCCGGTCGCGTCGGTCGCGGCCTCGCCGAACGGTTGGAGGATCGTGGTGAAAACGTCATTCTCATCGACAAAGACCAGGAGCAGGTCGAACAGGCTCGTAATCTCGGCTTCACTGTTCACCATGGGGACGGCGCCGACATCGATATACTCCGGTCTGCAGGAGCTGAGAACGCGAAAATCGTTGCGGCAGCCACCGGTGACGACGATTCGAACTTGCTCGTCGCCCAGCTCACGAACTCGAACTTCGATGTCGATACCGTGATCGCCCGGGTAAATACGCCCGGGAACGCCTCGGCGTTCGAAGAACTGGGTGTCCGTGCGATCGCAGCTGACGAGTCGATCGCTCAGTCGATGGACAACGCGATCGAGCGACCGGCGCTTTCCGAATGGATGACCGAACTTGGCAGAACGGGCGACGTCCAGGAGATCGAGGTCACGGCAGAGAATCTAGTCGGTATGCAGATCGGTGACCTCGACACCGAACTCCCTGACGGGGTTCTCGTCGCCTTGGTGAGTCGCGACGGTGAGTCTCAAATCCCCGAGCCCGACCTCACCCTCCGTCGTGGAGATCATCTCACCTTTGTCGGGCGTCGAGATGCAGTTCACGAGGCGATCGAACGATGTCATCCCGAACTTCACGGATGAGCGATCGAGGACAGGATATCGGGGGGTCGGCGGTGTACGTCTACTCTGATTCGAATTCAGTTTCGGAACCCGTTTTGCGATGTCGACGGAACCCTGACTTGATATGGCTGTGACGAACGACGAGTTGCAGTTTTCTTCACTCTATCTGACTCGATTCGCCACCAGCTTCGGGTTCATGACGGTCTTGACGCTCTTGCCGGACTACATCGATGCGCTCGGGGCAACCGGCGTGACGATCGGCCTCTTCATCACCGCGCTCGAACTCGCCCGGACGGTTGGTATCGTTCCACTCGGCTGGGCGGGTGATCGGTATAGCAAGCGGCTGCTCCTCGTCGGCGCACTGCTCGTGAGTGCCGTGGCATATCTGGCCCTCGCCCGGGTCACGACCATCTCTGGGTTCCTCGCAGCACGGTTCCTCCAGGGACTCGGTCTCACAGGTACGGGACTGTTGGGGCTCGCCCTTGTGGGTGAACTCGCTCCGAACGACGGCCGTGCGAATCTCATCGGCAAGTACAACGCCTTTCGGATGGCCGCGGGTATCGCGGGGACGATCGGTTCCGGTATTCTCTTCGCACTCACCGGATTTGATATCCTATTTGGCCTGTTGACGGTCCTCTTGGTTGTCGCTGCTGCGAGTATCTGGCTGTTCGTCGACAGTGATGAAACCACGATTACCGGCTTCGCATTCACCGACCTCGCCCTGAATCGCCGGATCGTGACGCTCACCAGCTTTCGCGCTCAGTATGCCGTCGCTGTCTCCCTCGTTCGCAAGTGGGTGCCCATTTTCGTCGGCGTGTCGGCTGCCCAAGGCGGGCTTGCGTACGGTACTGTCGTTGTCGGTGCAGTCCTCGCAACCGAGAAGGTGACGAATATGCTCTGCCAGCCAATCACGGGGCGGTTTTCGGATCGGCAGGGTCGAGCGCTGTTCGTCTTCGTCGGCGGCGGCGCCTATGGGCTGATCGCGCTCGCGTTCCCGTTCGCGTCGACGTTCGACGGACTTCTCAGGTTTTCCGTTCCGATGGCAGGAGAAATTACTGGTGCCGTCTTCGTAGTCCTGATTCTGAATGGGTTGCTCGGTATCGCAGACGCATTCCGGGAACCTGCGAGTATGGCCCTATTCGCGGATGAGGGGAAAGGCGAGGGCATTGCGAGTAGCTTCGGCGTTCGCTCGCTCGTCTGGAAACCCGGAAGCGTCCTCGCCCCGCTTGCCGGTGGATGGGTGATGGGCCAGTTCGGTATCGAGTGGGTGTTCTTCGTCGGCGGATTCGCCGCGCTATCGGGCGTCGCAACGTTCCTTGGAATTCTCTCGTGGGAACACGGGTCACGCGCCCTTCGTCAGTGGTGAGTGGCCGTTCTGAAAACCAAGCTCTGTCTCAATCCTGAACTACTAAGAGACCATCACGTTACCTCTCATCTGAGGGTTGACAGCCCTGTCTGTCGCCCACTACGGAGGTCGATAGGATATGTCAACACCACTTCACGGAGATGTCGAACAGCAAGGCAATCTTCAACTGACGAGTCCTGCCTTCGATGACGGCGAGCCGATGCCTGATTCGACCGGCTACGTCAACGAGAACGCCAATCCACAGCTCGATATTAGCGGCGTTCCGGCTGAGGCTGATACTTTGGTGTTAGTGCTTGACGACCCCGATGCACAGCCCGTCGCCGGCCACACGTGGGACCACTGGTTGGCCTGGGACATCGACCCCGATATCGGAACGATTCCGGAGGATTGGGACGCTGCTCGCGCTGTCGAGGGTTACAACGACTACGTCGAACAGGGATACGGTGGACCCTCGCCGCCAGAGGGGAGTCACGACTACCGGTTCAAGCTCCTCGCGCTCGATTCCGAACTTGAGATGCCCGAGGAAACGCGGAAAGCACGGCTGGGGTCGGCGATCGCGATGGAGACTGAGATTCTCGCAGCGACGCAGCTAGTCGGCACCTACGAGGCGTCTCAGGGAACCGCCTTTTGAGGATCGGTCCCATTATCGGGGCGCTTATTCCGTCCAGTGAAGCTCGTATTCGAGCTCGTATCGTTGTTCTCCGGTTTCCGAGTCGGTGAGACGTTCGAGCTCGACTTCGAACGTCGGTTCCTCGGGAACAGTGACAGTCTCTGATTGATCCGTACTCTCTAGCTGGACTGTCCCTGCTTCGATCTGCTCGGCAGCAGCGACGAGCGTTTCGGCGATCTCCGACCGGGAGTGCGGTTCCTCTGTCTTGAAAAGTACTTCTTCGGGCATCAGCTAGTTCTACGGGTTCCAACCCCATATGGTATGCTCGTCGTTCTCATACTCCGGGATTGTAATCTTGGGGACAGTCACGGCTGAGGTATTCTGACCCCCTGACTGCTTCTCCTGCATATCTTAGTGCCCGGTTGTTGAACCAATCCGTATGGTCGATGTACGGGCACTGACGGCCGACGCTGTTATCGTAATCGATGGAGAAGTTGTCCTTCTCGAACGAAATCATCCACCGTTCGAAGGATCGTGGGTTCTTCCCGGTGGACTCGTCGAACCAAATGAGACTGCACGGGAAGCGTGTATCCGAGAAACGAAGGAGGAAGTCGGCCTCGACGTAACTATCGAGGAATTCGTCGGTCTCTACGATGATCCCGACCGAGACGAGCGCGGAAACGTGAGTGCAGCCTATCGATGTACTCCCGTTGGGGACGAGACACCGATACCGCGAGAGGAGGCCTATCAAGTAGACACGTTTGATCCTGCTTTGTTGCCCGAGATAGGCTTTGATCACGAACAGATCGTCGCTGATTCGGTACCTGAGTAAGCTACTTCTGTGCCACTATCCCGGAATTTGATCTTCTTCCCCACTCGACGCAGTCCGTTTGTTTCCCGTTGATATCCCGGTTCGGCACCCCGTGTGCGAAGTGAATCATATAAGAAAATAGATCGAGGGAATTTCTGAGCGATGCTTCCGAGAGATTATATCGCTTCCGTGGTGACGATCGGATGATGCCCGAAGTTTCACTTGATGAAGATACGGTTGAGCGACTCGATTCGCTCCGTATCGAGGACGAAACCTATGACGAACTCATTAATGAACTCATCAACATCTACGAAACCGAAGAACTGACGCTTTTCAAGTCCGAGTGATGATATCGCTGTGATCCCCTACGAGGCCGACGTAGGATATTCTATGGCGTGAATTCTGTTCGCTTTGCCTCGGTTACGGCCCGTTCTCTCGCTGTGTCCAGGTCGAAGTCGTGAACGATTTCGCCGTCACGAATGAGGGGGGTAAGTAATGCCTCTCCATCCGCTGGCCCATCGTGTGTAGCAAGTCCGACGTAGTGCCCGCCATCAGCAGTTCGATAGGCCTGCTTACGGCCCGAGAGTTTCCCGCGCTTCGCGGCGGGTTCCCCTTCGACTTCAACGATGTCGAGGGCGAAATCGATCGGATCAGCATTACTCACGTAGCCTCCGACACCAAACCCGTCGACAACGTCCCGCAATTCTTGTATCGTCTTGGGGGTTATTCCTCCACTCGCGAAGATGTCTATCTCCTCGTGTCCGTTCGCTTCCAGTTCCCATCGAACCTCACGGGCGATATGGCGGAAGTCACCCCGACGTGAACTGGTCGTGTCGAGCCGGACACTTTCGAGCGACTCGCCGAGGGCATTCGCCGCACGGAGGACTTCGTCTACCTCGTCGGAGTAGGTATCACAGAGGGTCACTCGTGGGACGGTTTCATTGACGGCTTCATCGAACGCTCGCCATGCTGCTTCCTGATTTCCTTTTCCAAAACAGATCATCAAGGAGTGGGGCATTGTTCCGCCAGCTTCGTGACCGATGAGCTCACCGGCAGCGACGTGTGAGATTCCATCGAGGTCAGCGAGTAGCGCCGACCGTTCGACAACGGCGGCGATCGACGGATGAACGTGTCGGGTTCCGAAACTCAACACGAGTGAGTCGGGAGCAGCGCGGCGAGCACGGAGCGCGTTCGTCGCAATCCCCGAGGCGTGAGAGAGAAAGCCTAATAGCGCTGTTTCGTACCGGGCGAAATCGAGGTAGTTCCCCTCGATCTGGAACACGGGACCGCCATCGAAGAGCGTGCCCTCGGGAAGTGCATCCACGTCGATGGGCAATCCCTCGAGGAGGTGGGCCGCGTCTTTTACGCCGGCGAGGAGTTCGAACTCGCCGGTTGGGAACTGGTCGGCCGTGATTTCGGCGACAACCTGTGGATTCCGGTCTGCATATTCGAGTGTCTCGACTGTCCGGTCGAAGTAGGCGTCGGTTGCATCTCCTGACTTGATCGTCTCGGGTGGAATGATATCGAACTGGCTCATAGCGGTTACCTGCCTAGAGCCTCCGCGTCTCACGGTGATATCACCGGGAGCCGATGAGGCTCGTCCGTATGCTACCTCGCACCTATCTGGACAAAAACCTTGTACACCTCCCTACGTTGTAGTAGAGATTCTTCAGAACCCGATTCGACACAATATCTATCTTTGATGAGCCGAATCGTTCGCATATGGCATACGATCCAGAGAGCACCGCGGTTATCGTCGTGGACATGCAGAACGGATTCTGTCACCCTGACGGCAGTCTGTATGCGCCGGCGAGCGAGGAGGCGATTGATCCCGTGAACGAGGTCATCCAGGCTGGCCGCGATGCCGGCGCATCAATCGTCTTCACGCGCGATGTCCATCCGCCCGAACAGTTCGATGATGCCCACTACTACGACGAGTTCGAGCGGTGGGGCGAGCACGTCGTCGAGGGGACGTGGGATGCGGAGCTCGTCGACGACCTCGATGTGCGAGACGAGGACCACGTCGTCGTCAAGCACACCTACGACGCGTTCTATCGGACCGATCTCGAAGGGCATCTCGATACGCACGGGATCGACGACCTCCTGATCTGTGGGACGCTCGCGAACGTCTGTGTCCTCCACACGGCCGGGAGCGCAGGGCTCCGCGATTACCGACCGGTCGTCGTGCAGGATGCGCTCGGCTTCATCGAAGAGGGCCACCGCGAGTACGCCGTCGAGCACGCCGACTGGCTGTTCGGCGAAACTACCGACCGCGCCGATATCGAATTCCAGTAGCGGACGTCTGATATCGTACGTCTCTCAGTGTAGCTTCAAGCCTGAAAGTGTGAGTTCTCGTGGCCGATATTCAACTGCCAAATACGTGGAACGTCTCTGACGCCGTGCGAGATACAGTCAGTATGAGCAGTTGCCTGAACTCCACGGATCGGAAGTTAACACATAAATCCGGCACCCGTGTACTCCCATTTATATGCAGTTCTGTGATGAGTGTGGTTCGCTGATGCACACGGAGGGCGACACGTGGGTGTGTCGCTCCTGTGAGCACGAGGAGCCGCGAGACTCGCAAGCAGAAGCGGCGATGACGACCCGGGATGGACAGCGGGACGACGGGGCACCCGCCGTAGCCGACGCGAATCAGGACTCCACCGAGACGATGCAGGAGCCCTGTCCGGCCGAGGACTGCGACAGCGACCGGGCTTACTACGAGATGATGCCGAAGCCGGGTGGCTCCTACGAGGTTCGGCTGTTCACCTGCGTCGAGTGCGGCCACAAGTGGCGCGAGTCCTGACGACACCTCTCGCGAACTCCGCGGCTGCTGAGCGGCTGGTTTAGCGTCTCCAGTACAAAAAAGAAGCCGCCGTGGCGCATGGGACCTCTCTATCGGTCACGCCCTTTCTGTCAGGTATTGCTACTACCTTCCCGCCGTTGGAGTAGCGGACCCATGAGAACAGGTTTGAAACACCACTCAGTCGACCCGTCTCGGGGTGCTACTGGTCGCTCACGAGCTGTCGTAGGATGTTTCGGTCTCGGTCCGAGTAGGCGATAACACGAACGTCTTCGAGTGTTATCGGTTCGTACGCCCGGATCTCGTCGCAGATGAGGGGTGCGCCTTCGTGCGTGTGGAATCCGCCAGAGCCACAGCCAAGCAATGGCAGTACCAGCGATTTGCAGTCGAGATTATCGGCTGTTTTGAGGGAATTTTGCGTGGCCTCACGGAGACTCTCGGCAGTTGCGATTGGGTGCGGGCCTGAATGGGACATCGCAGCTGCATGAATCACGTAGTCGGCATCGAGATTGTACGCGTCTGTGACGATCACGTCTCCCAGTTCGACTGGTCCACGAGCGACTGCGTCGCGTTCGAGTGGCCCGTTTGCTGCGTCGAGTAACGCGCCGGCAACGCCACTTCCCATCTTGAGCGAGGTCCCCGCAGCGTTCACCAGTGCGTCCGCCTCTTGTTGGGCAATGTCGCCTTGGAGGACGCGGAAGTCCATTCTGGATCAGAGTGTATCGATCGGAGAGCTAGCGACTGCTTCGTTCGATTCTCCGTCACGAAGAGTCCCTGTCGAAGACATCTAATTGCCGCTGATCGTGGGTAGTCACGCCCTCTGGGGTGTGTTCGCTCAGTCGCTCGATCAGCTCTGAGGGTGACATACCCTTTCTCGTCTCTCCAGGCAAATAAAATACATTATAAATGAAATGGTTTCTCTACGCTTGATAGACCGTCGGTTGGGGAGTGCCATTACTGCAATTCGGCTTTTATTCGAGAGATCGCAGTGTCCGTGTCGAAATCACCTGCGGATGGGCCAACGACGCCGACCTCTTCGTCCGGGAGGAACCATATTCGAGCAAACCCCGTTGTAGCGTCGACCCCGTCGACGTTCCAGATCTCTTTCTGCCAGTAGCTGGCAGTTTTCCCGGCGTGAAGCCGATTTATGTCTTCGGGGATCGGTTCTTCCTTTAGTTCTGTATAGCCTGCTTCGGTGAGCGTTTCTCGATCCAGATTATCGATCAGATTGGACGTCAGTCGGGTTCGGAACTCCTCAACGGTCGCCTGATAGACGTCATCGGCGTATTGCCCGACGTCTCTCGACGGGATTTTTTGGCTAACGTGGTCGAACACCGCATCCGGATCGTCGACGGAGAAACTCGCGCTGTAGAGTGTCGCTTCGACCGTTTTCATTACTGTTCCATCGGGATGCGCGTAGAGAATCACGTCGACGACCGGGTAGTCCCCGATCTTCGGAGCGGTCGGATCGGGGATTTCGATGAGCGCGTTCTCGGAAATAGTCGTGATAGACTCGTAGTTCTCCTGGAGATATGTGAAGAAGGCACTGACCGCCTGTTCATTCGGATTCGCATTGAGGTGCTGGAGATATCGCTGTACGTCTCGTATTGTCTCGGCGTCGTCTGGGATATCAGAGAGCATCCCGATGTGCTTCGAAAAATCACGAATAGCTCCCCAGATCACTTCTCCAGGAATGTTCCCTTCGCCGCCCTCCGCGAGAAGCATCCTGTCGAACTCATATGTAGAGATACGGTCCGTCTCGACATCCTGAACGAACCGATCGACATAGTGATCGATGAACTGTCCCGAGTCGATATGCGTGAAGAGTTCCTCTTCGTCCAAATTCTTCACAATCCAGTTAGCCCTCGCTAGGGAGGCGATAAAATCTTACCTCTTAGCCATCAGTCTCTCCTCCCGATAATACGAACTCACGTAGGGAAGGCCACGTATCGCAGACTATTTTCAAACGGGCATCCTACGCCAAATGGATCTGTCCGATATGTCGACCTGTGGCACGGAGGGCGTGTCCGATCTAGCGCCGAGTGCCAAGCTTGTCTACAAGGTCCTCGAGTACAACGGCGAACTGACCCAGAAACAGATCGCAGAAAAATCCCTATTGTCTCCACGGACGGTACGCTATGCACTAAACGAACTCGAATCCGCCGGCGTCGTCGAGGACGATATTTACTTCGCAGACGCGCGACAGCGGCTCTATCGGCTCACCGAGTCGGATGCTACTGGGTCGGAATAGATTCCTTCGGGTACTGCGTCTTGGATACGTCTTCGATGAGGCGGATATCGAAACATCTCTGGCAACGCGGTGACGCACGTTCAGTATGAGACTCGTATCCAGGGTGGTGCTTTCGTGACCGAAGACATACTCGACGAACTGTTTGCGATCATCGAGGACCGGAAAGAGACTCTTCCTGACGGTTCCTATACGGCGTCGTTGTTCACCCACGAGAAGGGAGACAACGCCGTCCTCGAGAAGCTAGGTGAAGAGACGACCGAACTCGTCTTGGCCGCCAAAGACGAAAATACCGACGAGATTGCCGCCGAGAGTGCTGATCTCGTCTATCATCTGTTAGTACTCCTCTCGATGCACGATCTCACGCTCGACGATCTTCGAGCCGAACTCGAACACCGTCGATAAGTGGGTCATAGAACCGCGAGTTACTTTTCGTAGTCCCGTCTCGCATTCTAATAGGTAAAGTGTGAGTATGGACGAACTTGATCAGGTTGTGACCAATGCAACGCCGGAGGAGCCGGACTCGGTGCGAACAGTCGTTGCTACGTACGAGGAAGCACTCACAGCGACCTCGGATTCATCATCGGATCTCCGCTCACTTCGCTGGCAGTACTATCGCCCGATCGCGAACTCACTCGAAAAAACTGCGCTACAGCATGGATGGGCGTTCTACGACGAGCTGCTCGAAACATATTCACCGCGTGATGAGTTTGGCGTCCCCGCCTGTAGTCACGTTCTCGTCAATGGCGTGGGGCGGTTCGTCATTCGAACCCGGTATCAGACGATGTCGAGGCGATTCCAAGCACGGCACTTCGATATCTCCGTGCTTATTCGAGCGTGTCTGATCGCTTCCTTGCTCGCCAGGAAGCGTGGACGTACGGCTGGGGTATCGGTCATTCTTCACACTCTGTCGCGACGTATCTCCAGGAGAGTGTCGAGGACAACCCTCGGTGGGTGCAGTCGGCACTCGAACTGGCATTTTATGCCGATCAGGCGGCTGCAACAGAGCTGCTGGAGCGACTTGTCACCGACGAGTCGATCGAGTTCTCAGTCCAGTTGACTCCCGACCGGACAGTCCCAAAGGAGCGGTTCCTTATCGAGTGTCTCGTAGGCCCTGATCGGACGTCTGAACCGACTGTGCCACGGTACTGGAAGTGGTGGGACAAATCTGAATACACCTTCGACTGGAACCCATCGATCGAATCACGATTGAGAGCGCTGATTGCTGATCTCGAGCTGGATCTACCCTCGGACTGGTCGTTTCAGGATCTCCACTTCTAAATACCGCAATTCACAGCTTGCCAGCCTGTCGGAGCTGTGATTTCTGGTCTTCGGTTAGGATCGTCGTCCCACATTCCGGGCAGGAGGTGTTCGTGAGGCTGACGGCGTCCAGTTGGACGTCGCGGCTTCTGAACTCGCAGTTTGGACAATCGACACCCGCTGCTTTCCCGGCCAGGAAGATAACACGGTCTCGAATAGTATCGTCCAAAGGCACCTCTAACTCTAGAAATCCCCGCGTGGAAAGGATTGCGCTCTTCGAACGAGTCTAATTCACCAGAGTAGTTGGTCCACGGGGAACTGTAGCAGGATCGATTACCACATCGTCGGTCTTATGCGATAGAATTCGATACCTCTGTCCGTGGGCGGTTAACTCAGTCTGGATAGAGTATCTGGCTTCGGACCAGATTGTCGCGGGTTCAAATCCTGCACCGCCCGTCGAGGACTGCTGATCCTATTCGACTTAAAAGAGTTCGATAGATGCCTTCCGTTGCACGACTAATCGAAAGTCTCCCGGCGAGTCACGAGTTTTGTAATACTGTCGCCAAGGATCGTCCCGAAGAGTTCAGCATCGAGAGAATCGACAGTTGCCTTTCACAGGAGGTAAATCGGTGATGGCGGAATGAACGGTATGGACGAGATTTTCGCTCCGTGGCGGATTGAATGGATCGAGCGGGAGGATAAGAATCCCGATGTGGACGAGTGCGTCTTCTGTGAATTCCCGGAGCGAGACGACGATCGTGAGCATCTAATCGTCGCGGAAAACGACCACGCGTTCGTCATGCTCAACAACTACCCCTATAACCCAGGGCACGTCATGGTCATCCCGCGGGTGCATACAGGGACGTACGAGGACCTCTCTGATGAGGTATTGCTTGGTCATGCGCAGCTCAAGACACGGACGTTCGAAGCGATGAGGAAGGCGTTCGACCCCGATGGATTTAACGCTGGACTCAATCTCGGGGATGGAAGTGGGGGGTCGATTGACGATCACCTGCACACCCATATCGTTCCTCGATGGGAAGGGGACACTAACTTCATGCCCGTTATCGGAGATACCAAAGTTATCGTCCAAGCTGTCGAGGAAACTTACGACCGCCTCCATACTGCATTCGCGGGCTTCGATGATACTCAGACTGGTAGCAATAATACTGCAATTCGAATTGATAGCTAATCGCCCTGCTCTCAGTTATTGAGTCAGTAGTGAGGCAGAATCGCTATTGACATGTCCACGAAATAATATCGCTACTGATTAAGCGTTTCTCGTTCTGACCTCTGCTGTGTGCCGTGGTAGCTCAGTTGGCCAGAGCAGACGCCTTGTAAGCGTCTAGTCGAGGGTTCGATCCCCTCCCACGGCTTTTCGCCGATGTAGATTCGCCCGTGAGGGAAGTACTGTAGTGTCGGGACTCACGCAGTAGGGAGCATTGGAGTTCCATCAGCCTCCGGACCGAGAGCCGGTCCATACGGCGGATCGTCAGGGTCGAGTCGTCGGAACTGCTGATAGTCCGTCGACCGTTCGACTGGGATCCGACCGATGGCGGTGATCATGTCGACGTAGTCCTGGAACGAGCGGAACTCGCCATACTCACCGCCGGCCCGCTTCGTAATCTCCTCGGAGAGTATCGTTCCCATGAAGTCGTCTGCTCCGCAGGAGAGCAGTTTCAATCCCTTTGCGCTCCCGAACTTCACCCATGACGACTGGATGTGATCGATATTGTCGAGGAACAAGCGAGCGACGGCGATCATCAGTTCGTCCTCGACATGGGAGGCCCCAGTAGAGACCATGCCGCGCTCGTAGAGCGGCGTCTCCTGGTGCACGAACGAAAGCGGGACGAATTCGGTGATGTTTCCGGTCCTGTCCTGAAGCTCGCGAATCCGCTTGAGGTGGAGCACGCGATGCATCTCGTTCTCGACGTGGCCGTACATGATCGTCGAGGTCATCGGCAGGCCAACGTCGGCCGCTGCGGTCATCGCGTCGAGCCACTCGTCGGTACTGATTTTCCCGGGACAGATGACCGACCGCACCTCGTCGACGAGAATTTCAGCAGCTGTCCCCGGAACGGAGTCGAGCCCGGCGTCTTGCAGCCGCGAGTAGACCTCACGGTAGCCCCAGTCCGCACCGCGCTGGGCGTGATACGCCTCCTCGGGTGTCATCGAATGTACGTGGACACCACCGACGTCCATCGCTTCCATCTGGGCGCAGTACGTGCCAGGGTTCTTTTCGTACTCGCTGGGAGGTCGATAGTTCAGATCCCCACGCTCGTTCGATTCGAGGATTTCGCGATGTTCATCGTCGAGCGCAAATGCGGGATGCAGGCCTGACACGGACGTTACCTCGTAGATGCCCTTCTCGAGCGCATCACGAACGATGGCCCGCGATTCTGCAGGCGTCTTCGTGAAGCCGCCATGGTCGTCTTGATACGATGTTCGGAACTGCTCGGAGCGATCCTTGAAATTACAGAAGAGACAACCCGTGTTGCAGGCGGTCGTGACGTTATTGTTGAGATTCGCGACGAACGTGACTTCCTCACCGACCTGTTCTGCCCGTCGACGATCCGCCGCTTCGAGAACAGCCTCCTTGCGCGTCGGATCAATTCCCTGTCGATCCGATCCTGTAGTCATCAGCTCGACGCCGTCGGCCACAGTCAGTCGCTCGCCGCTTCTCGCCTTGTCTAACGCGTTCTCGAACGATTGATCCGTCTCGGGCTGGTGAGTGAAATCGAACCGCTGCCGCGGGATGTTTGTCCGTTGTTCGGGTGCGTTCGCCACGGAAGCCGATTCTCGCAGTAGTAGTAAAAAGTCTGCGTGGCCGTCGCTTTGAGAGCCGTTGTCTCCCTCCACACCCTTTTTCAGTATCGGTTGCCGACCTACACGTGATTACTGCCGAAGAGTTTGGGATATGACCGAGATTCAGCTCACAGTCGAGAAAGCGTATCCGACCGACACTGGGAAAGGGATTGCTCGAATCGCCCCGTCTAGCCTCGAGGAACTCGAACTGAGTCCTGGCGCATTCGTTGCTATCGAGGGGGAGCAGACGGCGGTTATGAAAGCACAGCGGGCCGATCCCGAGGACTGGGAGGAGGATATTATTCGTATCGATGGTTTTGCTCGGGACAATGCGGGCGTCGCTCTCGGGGAGCGAGCTACTGTACGGTCAGCGTCGATTCAGTTCGCCGACGAGGTCACGCTCGCACCGACCGACGAGATACAGATCCCGCTCAATCCCGATGTTGTCGGTATCGTCAAACAGCAGTTACTCCACCGCTCTGTCACCCAAAATAATCTCGTTCCAATAACTGCCCAGAGCACGCAGCCGTTCCTGCGCTCGCCCGGAGATACGCTCACCTTCGTTGCGACCGATGTCGATCCTGCAACGGTCGTCGAAGTCACTGACGACACTACTATTAAAGTTCGCGAAACGCCAGTCTCGCAGAATCCCGAAGTCCGAACAGAGGACGGCATAACGTACGACGAGATCGGCGGACTTCAGGACGAACTCGACCGCGTCCGGGAGATGATCGAACTCCCACTCAATCATCCCAAGCTCTTCGACCGGCTGGGTATCGAACCACCGAAAGGTGTCCTCCTGTATGGGCCGCCTGGCACAGGAAAGACGCTCCTTGCAAAAGCCGTCGCCAACGAGACCGCCGCGAGCTTCCACTCGATTGCCGGGCCGGAGATCATCTCGAAGTACTACGGCGAATCCGAGCAAGAGCTCCGTGACACCTTCGAGGAGGCGCAAGCAGAGGCCCCCGCGATCATTTTCATCGACGAACTGGACTCGATCGCTCCGAGCCGAGAGGAGGTCACGGGAGAGGTCGAACGCCGGGTTGTCGCCCAGCTACTCTCGTTGATGGACGGACTTGACGACCGCGGGGAGGTCGTGGTTATCGGTGCGACGAATCGACACGATGCGGTCGATGCAGCGCTTCGACGCCCTGGCCGCTTCGACCGGGAAATCGAGATTGATGTTCCCAACGAAGCCGACCGGGAGGAGATCCTCCGTATTCATACCCGAGCGATGCCACTGGCGAAAGACGTCCATCCAAGTGATCTCGCGACGCAGACGCAGGGCTTCGTCGGTGCAGATCTCGAATCACTCACGAAGGAGGCCGCGATGCACGCCCTCCGACGGTATCTTCCGGAGATCGATATCGAGGAGGACGAGATACCGCCGTCTCTCGTCGAGCAGATAGTCGTCAAAGCGGTCGACTTCGAACGTGCCCTTTCCGGAATCGAGCCCTCTGCGCTCCGCGAGGTCGACGTTCGGATTCCAGAGGTAACGTGGAAGCACGTCGGGGGGCTCGATACCGTCAAGCAAGAGCTTCGCGAGAGTGTTGTCTGGCCACTCGATAGCCCGGAGAAGTTCGAACGACTCGGGATCGATGCAGTGTCGGGCGTCCTTCTCTATGGACCTCCCGGAACGGGGAAGACGCTCCTCGCGAAAGTCGTCGCCAACGAAACGGACGCGAATTTCATTCCGGTTCGCGGGCCGGAACTCCTCTCGAAATGGGTCGGCGAATCTGAAGAAGCGATCCGGGAGGTCTTCCAGAAAGCACGAAACGTCTCGCCCTCGATCGTCTTCTTTGACGAACTCGATAGTCTCGCGACGAGCCGTGCCCAGGGTCCGGACGGTGGGAGTTCCGACCGCGTCGTCAACCAGCTCCTGACGGAACTCGACGGCCTCCAGTCGATGGAAGACGTGGTCGTAATCGGGGCGACGAACCGGCCGGATATGCTCGATGCGGCACTCCTGCGGACGGGACGGTTCGGCCGGTTGATCAAAGTTGAGGAACCAACATTCGAGGATCGCGAACAGATCCTCAAGGTGCATACCGAAGAAACGCCGCTCGCCTCCGACGTGAGTTTCCGCGAGTTAGCCGAACAGACCGACGGCTACGTGGGGAGCGATCTCGAGAATCTCACCCGAGAGGCCGCAATCGAAGCGCTACGAGATGACATGGAGGTCATTTCGATGCGTCATTTCGATCGCGCTATCGACCGGATCCGACCGACGATGACCGATGCGACCAGTGAGTATTACGAGCGGATTGATGAAGAACTCGACCGAGAACGCTGGCCGAACACGACCGGGAGCGGTCCCCGTGGCTTCCAGTAAGCAACGGGAGGTATCAGGAGAACTTTTGGGCTGGCAGTTTGTGGCCCGGGCTGTCGATGATCGTACTTCACGCGAGTTTTCCGATCGATCCGGATCGGCGTGAGGAAGCGCTCGAACTGGTCGACGACCTCGTCGAGCAGTCGCAGGCAGAGGACGGGATGATCGAGTACCGGGCGACGACGGATGTCCAAGACTCGAACGTCATCCGCTTCTTCGAGCAGTACGAAGACGGAGAGGCGTTCGAGTCGCATACGGAAACAGCACACTTCCAGGAGTTTGAGGCGGCACTGCCGGATCTCCTCGCCGGCGAACCCGAAGTTATTCGGTTCGACGTCGATAGCGCCACCGAACTCGAGCTGTAACGTCGTTCTCGGTAGTCGAACGCCGTCGGGACTGCACGATACTAGGCAGCGTGTCATAGAATCCTCCACAAGAGATTGTTACAGGATGAGTGGGCTGAAATAGCCGTTAGGTAGGATTGCGAACTTCACAGAGGAGCATCTATTCGACCATATTATGAGGAGATGGGAGCGATGGCCTCAGACGCTCCCGTTGGCCCCAACCTTTGGGGAGGCCGCCAAGTGTGTTATCGATTGTCATGTGACATAAACCCTTTGAAGGACTCACCCCTTCCCCTGTATTGAACAGTCGTGTCGTTAATCTCCGCCCATCATAGCATCTGGACGTGTGAGGGTATATCCGATGGCATACAGAAGAAGGGAAATCACGATACCGATAGTTGTGATGACTATCGCAGGCAGATAACTGAGGAAACTCAAGAACTTACCGTGGCTTTCGGCTTCTAAATGCAGCCGATTCCAACAGCGTGAACCGACAACCTGTGGACGCAACTTCGTGAGCCACGTTGGTTCCTCTAGGGCAATATTAGTCACATCCGAATCGCCATCCATATTCATAGTTTCTCTCCGGAGGGAGAAAATAGTACCTCGAGAAATCACTTCCCGATATGCTCGTTTTCTGTATTGAGTGGCAGATAGGTCGTCTGTATCGATCATTTCGGTCATTTCGAAGCGTACGAGAATAGTTCTATGACACGCTGCGAGGCGTAGTTTCGATTTCAGCGATGTTTTAGGGCTGCTCGTAGACGCTGACCTGTATGGCAGATTTACGCCTCATCATTCTCGGAGCGCCTGGTGCCGGGAAGGGAACGCAGTGCGAACGCCTCGTCGACGAATTCGATCTCGCGCACGTCACGACCGGTGACGCGCTCCGCGCGAACAAGGACATGGAGACAGAGTACGGTATGCCCCGGAGTTTCATGGACGAAGGCGAACTCGTTCCAGACCCTGTCGTCAACGAGATCGTCGAAGCAGAACTAACGGCTGCAGATGGGTTTGTGCTCGACGGCTATCCCCGGAATCACGATCAGGCCGAATATCTCGACTCGATCACCGATCTCGATGGGGTACTCTACTTAGCGGTCGACGAAGATGTACTGGTTGACCGGCTTACTGGGCGACGAGTGTGTTCTGACTGTGGGGCAAACTACCACGTCGAGTTCAACCCACCGGCGGAGACTGGGACGTGTGAGGAATGTGGTGGTGACCTCTATCACCGGGAGGACGATCAGGAAGAAACCGCCCGTGAGCGGCTACGCGTCTACCAGGAAAACACGCAGCCGCTCATCGAGTTCTATCGGAACCGTGGGGAACTAATCGAAATCGATGGGGAGCAATCCATCGAAGCGGTTTGGGAGGATGTCAAAGATGCCGTGCGGTCGACCAGTTCGTAATACCGGAAAATAGGGCCAGGTGTCGATTTTACTCTTCGTCAGCGCCGTCCTTGATCTCTGCGAGCTGGTCCATGAGTTCATCGGTGGAGGCGTCCGTTTCGAACGTGATCTCGCCTTCGTGCTCGTTTTCGTGGACACTCACGCCTTCACTATCGTCATCATCGGCATTGACGTCCTGGTTCTGCTGCTCGGATTCGTCATAGCTCCCAAAACCCATATGCGACGATAGCGGTGGCGTGGACTAAAAACAACCGGTCCGCTTGCAGGTGGTTATGAGACGTTCGGTATCATATACCAAGATAGATGGGGCTGGGCTCTCCATCTCGAAGGAGAATGACCGCTGACGTTGCACAGTGTCCGGAATGCGGGTGGACCGGTCAGGAGTCTGATTTCGAGGTAGACGGCAACGAGCGAAAGTGCCCTGTGTGTCAATACACGATGAAACGGGTTTGAATTCAGTATCCAGCGAACCGAATACCTATACCTACTGGTTGACCAGAGAGAAATACGATGCCTTCCTGCGACAATTGTGGCTCGTTCGTGACTGAGGCCTATGTGCGAGTGTTTGCACCAGAGGGTATGGAGACTGTTCGAGTGTGTCCTAGCTGTGAAGACAAAGTTCGGGATGGGGCCGACGTTCGAACAGCTCGCTCCACGCGACAGCAGTAACTCTGGACTCTATCGGAATGAAATGGCGGCTCGGATTCCCGCGTCATCACAAGGGGCTCAGAGGGGTAACCATTCGTCACTGCCGCCATCTCACACTCTCTGCTCAGTCGTAACAATCCCTTGGACCGCAAAGAGGTGTATCTGAGCCCACCGGGTGCTCTATTCAGTATCGAAACTGTCGAGTCCCGACCGTCACGACTACAGAGGAGAACACGTATGAAACTCGGTATAATTGGGCTCGGGAGAATGGGCCAGATCGTCGTGGATCGGGTTCTCGCTGCCGGTCATGACATCGTGGCCTTCGATATTGACGAGAACGCAGTTGCAACGGCTCTTGAACGGGGAGTATCGGGGGCAGCATCGATTTCGGATCTTGCGGATCAGCTTGGCGACGACAAACGCATCTGGCTTATGGTGCCAGCGGGTGACCCAGTTGACGCTGCGCTTGACGAACTCGAACCATCGCTCGCCAGTGATGATATCGTCGTCGACGGCGGGAACTCGAACTTTCAGGATTCGATTCGGCGAGCAGAGTCAACTGATGCTGCGTATCTAGACTGTGGAACGAGTGGCGGGCCCGCCGGTGCAGAACGCGGTTTCTCGCTGATGGTTGGTGGTCCGGAGTGGGCATACGACGAACTCGAACCCGTATTCGATGCCGTCGCGACAGGCCCTGACGGCCACGAACGGATGGGGCCAGCAGGCTCCGGACACTACGTGAAGATGATCCACAACGGCGTCGAATACGCGCTGATGCAGGCGTACGGTGAAGGCTTCGAACTGCTCGCGAACGGACGATACGATCTCGACCTCGAAGCAGTAGCACGAACGTGGAACAACGGAGCGGTAATCCGCTCGTGGTTGCTCGAACTCTGTGAAGAGGCGTTCCGCGAAGAGGGGAACGATCTGGATGGCGTTGCAGACTACGTTGCGGGTGGCTCGACTGGAACGTGGACTGTCCAGGAAGCGCTCGAACAGGAGGTCCCTGTTCCCCTCATCTACGGCGCACTGGCCGAACGCTTCAGTAGTCGCAACTCGCGATTCTCACGGCGTCTTGCCAATCGTCTCCGGTATGGGTTCGGTCGTCACGAGATCAAGCGACAGGACAAGAGCGAGTAATATCGTACCGATGGAGTCGTCGGAGTCGTATCCGCGAATCTCGAAGTTGCTTTCCGCATTGCACCCCGAACTGAGACTATGGACGTGACCTTTCTCGGAACGAGTGGGGCAGTTCCGACGACCCAGCGCAATCCGAGTGCAATCCTGCTTCGCCGAGAAGGGGAACGATTTCTTTTCGATGTCGGAGAGGGGACACAGCGACAGATGATGCGCTTCTCGACCGGTTTCGACGTTTCCATAATCTTTCTCACACATCTCCACGGTGATCACGTCCTTGGTCTTCCTGGGCTTCTACAGACGCTCGATTTCAACGAGCGAACTGCACCTCTTGACATCTACACACCCGCAGGTACCTCTGGAGATGTTGAGAATCTCCTCGACGCGACAGGGACGACACCGGGCTTTCGTGTTCAGGTACACGATGCGACGCCTGGGAAGCCGATTATCGAGCGTGACGAGTACACGATTCGAACCGTCGAGACCGACCATCGAACACGTTCCGTTGGATACGCACTCGTCGAAGCCGAGCGAAAAGGTCGATTCGACCGTGAGCGAGCCGAAGATCTTGGTGTTCCTGTCGGGCCAAAGTTCCAACAGCTCCACGAGGGATCCCCCGTGGAACTCAAGGACGGAACTGTCGTTCAGCCAGAGGAGGTCGTCGATGACCCACGTCCGGGGCGGCGCGTCGTTTATACCGGCGATACCCGACCGACAGAGCCTGTTGTTTCGGTCGCTTCGGAAGCGGATTTGCTCATCCACGATGCGATGTTCACTCAGGACCGACAGCAGCGGGCGCAACAAACCGGCCACTCGACGGCCCAGGAGGCAGCTACTGTCGCCTCGCAGGCCCATGTTAAGCGACTCGCACTCACACATATCTCCTCACGGTACGCGACCGATGCTGAGCCGCTCGAGAACGAGGCTATCGAGAGATTCGGTGACAATGCGTTCCTCCCTGATGATGGAGATACGATTACGATTCCCTATCCCGAGAGCGACGACGAGTAGTCCAGTGGGTGTGGGGGTAGACCATCCATCGAAGGGATTGTATGGTTGGTCGTCCTACAGGGTGAGGTGACTGAGAATCGCTCATCAATAGCCTGTGGTGATGAAGAGTGGACGGTAGAGGATTTGATGCGACGAGCTATGTGGACGCCGGAGACGACGGAGTGTCTGAATTGTGGCTCGACGGTCGATCTCGATACTGCACACTATTACGCGACGCTTCGGTCTGGCCGATCAGATTCGACGGAGACACGGACGGTCGTCTTTTGCTCGCGGAACTGCTTCGAGAAGTGGTGCTGATCGTCGGGTGGATTTTACTGTTCAGTCCGTGTACGTCTTCGTATGGAGTTCACCGTCATTCAAGGCGATATCGCGGCCGAGAGTGCGGATACACTGGTGAACGCCGCTGGGACGAGCTTACAGATGGGCAGCGGTGTCGCCGGCGCGCTCCGACGCGGCGCGAACGGCCCAATCAACGAGGAGGCCGTCTCGAAAGGTCCAGTTGACCTCGGCGGCGTGGCCGTCACTGATGCGTATGACCTCGACGCTGACTACGTGATTCATGCAGCGGCGATGCCCCACTACGGAGACGGTCGAGCGACCTCCGAGAGCATTCGCGAAGCCACTCGAAATACACTCGAAAAAGCCGACGAACTCGGCTGTGAGTCACTCGTCATTCCTATTCTCGGGACAGGAGCTGCCGGTTTCGATTTCGAGACGGGTGCACAACTGGTCTGTGAAGAAGTCTGGTCGTACGAGCCCACGTCGCTCACCGATGTTCGTGTGATCGCGTATTCGGAGCCAGAATATCAGACCGTTACCGATATCGCGGATCGACTCCAGTCGTTGTGAGTAACCCTCTCGGGTGACTCGTTCGTGTTCGACCACTAGTGGCGATTCTGTTGGTCACACAGCGGCGGTCTGGAACTCCTCGCGAATCGCATCGACGATCGCTTCTCGGTCGTAGTCCCCCGCAGTTGCGCTGACGAGCGTGATATCGTCTTCGTCGACTGGAATCCAGATCTGGAGGAATCCCTGTGAGCCGTCCATGTAGTCGACTTTCGAGGCCGGTTTTTGCCAGAGTTCAGCCGGCTCATCGGTGTATTTCGGATGAATCCCCTTGGGGAGAGGTTTCGTCGTCTCCTGTCTGAAGTCCGGATCTGCCTCGAGCCGCTCTCGAATATCTGCCGTGATCGTGTGCCGGTCGGCATCCTCCTCGATTCGCGTGTTCACCGTCCGCACCGTTCGCGAAATGAATTTCTCCAGCGTCTTGTCCGGGACGATCTTGTCGACGTCCTCGAAGATCTCCTGCTCTCGAATCCGCGGCGTTCCACTGATGCCGGAGACGATCCGATCGTCTCCTGGCTCGTGACAGACGCCGAAATTCGCCCGCGGCCGTTCACCCAGCTGTGGCTGATAGATATCTGGGAGTTCGAGAAGCCGAGCAATCTCGAGTTCTCGATACACACCATACTGCTTCCGGAGGAGGAGTTTGAACTTCGACATCTCTTCGCGTGATGGCGAGAGGAAGATGAAGCGCTGAAGCACCTCCTGATTGGGCGCGTCATCGTGGTAAAAGAAGGTGTGTGTCTCGTAGTCCTCGAGCGCAAACCAGACGAGGTAGTCGATCGGGCCGTCGTCGACGAAGATTGCTTCTTCAACGGGCTGCTCGGAGAACTTCGGACAGCGCTCACAGAAGGTATCCACCAGGTGCTGGACGTAATCTCCCGGGTCGAGTCCGTACTCAGAAATGAACTCCCGAGGCATATACGGACCTACGAGTGACCGTCGATAAAAGCCACCCGAAGCGTCAGCACTTGGCGGCAAGTCTCCTTTGGGATTGGCGAGAGCAAGTGCGGCTCGGTGGTGGCCGTCATCACAAGGGGCTCAGTGCGGGGGTAAAAGGATCGTCATCGCCGCACTCCAACGCCTCTTTTCGACCCGCTGTATTCAGCGTTCTCTTTCTCCGATACTGCCTGCTATCAGGACGGTTCGGGGTCGGGAAACCGAGCAACGAAACGACGGTTTGGAGACGGTGTAATTTCGAGTCGTACTTCCCGAACCAACGTGTAATACCGTCGGCGTCCGTCTTTATACGACTCTAGGATGCCCGCGTCAGTGAGGACCTTGAGGTGGTGCGTCGCGGTTTTCCCGTCCATCCCGACTGCTTCCATCAACTCGGAAACGTACATATCGCGCCGAGAGAGCAATCGGAGCAGCTCGAGGCGTGGCTTCGATCCGAGTACGTCGAGCGAATCCATATAGAGATAATATTCCAACGAAATTTTATCTGTTACGGACCGCACGTCTCGAATGTACTATGCCCGAAGTCCCTGCCGAAGAAGAGGAAGAACCGTCCATCGAAACAGTCACCGACGGCTACTTCGAGGAAGAATACTACATCGGCGCTGAGGATGCCGGCGACTTCTTGATCGAGCTCGGGGAGCAGTTCAAAGAGGAAGACGAGATTACCATTACCGGCGACGACTGGGAGCTGCCGTTCGCGTTCGGCGAGCCCGTCAAACTCGATATCGAATTCGAAGGCGACGGCGAGCCGGAACTGGAGATCGAAGTTGAACTCTCCGGACGTGTCGAAGACGAGACGCCGGATCTCGCATAGACGCGGTACAAACCATCCTGTACCGTTATAGCAACAGCGCGAGTAGGGATACGTATGCAATCTCGTGTTCCTACTCTTGCGAGAGAGGAGACTACCGATCCTGACGATTCGGACGAGGAATCCACATCTGAGGAGTCTGTCTCCGCTGATAACTCCTCAGACGACGAGAAATCACTCGATGAAATTATTGACGCGTACGCAGAGTAAGCCCCTGATATGGTCGATGCACACCGATTCCCGTCGGGAAGCACCTCGCAACTCCAAGAAGCGATAGATACGATTGTCCAAGCATTCGGTCATCCGGAAACGATCTCCGTCACCTATACGTTCGAAGACGGACAGAAACGGACGATGATCGAGGTGCCAGCTGGTGATGGCACTACCACCTACGAGCTCGTCTACGACGGACAGGACGACGATACAGAACCAGAGCTCAAATCGGTCGACGAAGACGACCAGTCACCGAAACCGTCGGAGTAACCGCCCAATCGATGGGAATACTCGCTCCCCTCTGAACGTCTCGATCGTCTCGCGTATTGCCTCGATTTCGGGGTCAGCTTCCGAAATCGACCCCTCCTGTATCCGCTGTGAGAACATCTCGATGAATGACTGGGCACCTTCCACTGCATTGTCGACTGTATCGTATTCGTCGACAGGATAATCATGCCGGACATGCGTCGACGTTCGATTGATCGCCGATAACCGGAGTTTGACTCCCTCATCGGCCGTCTTCGATAGTACAGAGACAACAAACGTCGTGTCATCTGCCGTTTCGTGTTGATACTCGACGACTGCGGTGCTATGCTGGGCCTCCTCGCGTTTCTTCGTCCACTCTGCTGGAAGGGCAATATCGATATCAGTCATCAGGACCACCGTCGAGAACGGAACGACTGTGTCGTCCCCTCGTCGGCTGATAGTCGAAGGCGAGACGGGCCGGTGATGGCTGGGTGACCCAGAGCACGCCATCAACGAGGGTAGCAATCGCTGCCATCGTCTCTTCATCGTGAGCGGTGTAGTCGATCCCGAGGAGACAGAGGCCCGACTCGGAACGAAGCCCAGTGATTCGCTCGAGAACAGTACTCACACGAGTGGCAGACGACGCCTTGAGGATCGGTGTGAGCGAGCGGATGACGAGGTGATGCGCTCCATTGCTCGGTGCCGAACTGTCGGAGAGTTCTGAGAGGGCCATGACCAGCCGTTCAAGGTCGCCCGGCGAGGGTGTGAAGACGACATGTGTCTCGCCATAGAGCGCTGAGACGGATTGTTGCTCTGAAACTGTGTCGACGATGCTGATCGATGGTCGCCCGGTCTCCCCTCCCAGACGGTCATAGACGGCAATCGTTCGATCGGCACTCTCCGTCGTCGTGACGACAAAGCTGTATCCTCTTCGGTCCCTTGAGCACAGAGAATACGGAGACACACGGCGTACTGAGACGGATCACCGGTGGTCGCGACGAGAACGGTCGCGCCCCCGCTGAGGCTGTCCGGGAGCGGATCGACCTGCAAGGCCTCTGTCTCGACAGTGCTGTTGGCGTTCTCGTCCATTAGTCAGCTGTCACCACGAGGCTGGGGATTATTCGTTGAACCCGTCAGCTGAGACAGCGCCTGTTCGGGGTAGTATCGAGCCTCACATGCCGGGCACTCGGCGATGCGCACGTGGCCCTGCCAGCTCGTCGCGACTGGAAGGTCCCGTGCATGGACCGTCCGTTCGATAAGCTCCGTGCCACAGTCCGAACAGGGGATGTCTGTTTCATTCATGGGTGGATACGTGGGTCGTGCCCAGTCCCGTCAGGGAGACCCAGGGCCACCGCAGACGGGTCGGCATCCGGCACGGCGCATCTCAGAGCAGTGCCATCGAGGGACGCCCCCGCAGTGGCGGCGAACCGATGGGCGAGCGAAGAAAGGACGGGACGGAGCCCTTAGTACGACGTGAAGTTGCTGTGTGCCGAATAAATAGGTTTCGGACAGCCGCTTCACGCGATTGAACATTTCGGTCCTGATTTTCGGCGCTCCTGAGCGTGGAACGCACGTCTCTCAATCGAAGCGGAATGTTTCCATATTTCTCGGCGCGTGGGTTCGGATATTGAATTCTTGATACAGTCCGGACGAGAGCTGGTCCGTCGAAGATTCATCGCCGTGGACACAGAGGATTCGCTCCGGACGAGGGTTCATCGTCCGCACGAAGTTCTCGAGGCCGTTTCGGTCGGCGTGGCCGGAAAATCCACTGACCGATTCGACGTCGAACCGAAGCGTCAATTGCTCGCTACGGCTGCCGCGGTCACTGAACGGGATCTCGCGGCGCCCACTCTGAATGCGCCGTCCCAGCGTACCCTGCGCTTGGTAGCCGACGAAGATGAGCGTGTTCTTTGGGTCACCCCCAAGCAGTTCCAGCCACGACATAATCGGGCCGCCGGTCACCATCCCGGACGTCGAGAGGATGATACAGGGCTCGCCACCGGCGATATCTTCTCGCATTTCTTGGCCACCGTCGACCTGGTGGAACTGCTCGGCGAGGAACGGATTCTCGTCTTCATGGAGAATCCGCTGGCGCAGTCCATCTCGAAGGAACTCGGGATAGGCCGTGTGGATCGCCGTCGCCTCGCGAATCATCCCGTCGAGATAGATCGGCATCGTCGGGAGTCGATCCTCACGCATCGCCTCCTCCAAGACGAGCATCAACTCTTGTGACCGGCCAACAGCGAACGCTGGAATCACGACTATCCCGTCCTGTTCGTACGTGTCGTTGATCAGCTCGGTGAGCTTCCGCTCGCTATCCTCCTGGTCGGTCTGGTAGTCGTTCCGACGGCCGTAAGTCGACTCCATGATGAGCGACTCGACGCGCGGAAAGTCGTTCGATGCGCCGTTGAACAGGCGGGTGTCCGTATAGTGAACGTCGCCCGAGAAGACGATGTTGTGGAAGCCGTCGCCGACGTGGAAGTGTGCGACTGCACTGCCGAGGATGTGGCCGGCGTTATGGAACGTGAGTTTGATGTCCGGTGCGATGTCGGTGACGTCTCCGTAGTCGACTGTAATCGTGTGTTTGAGTTCCTCGCGCACCATCGCACTCTCGTACGGCGGCGTGCGTCCTTCCTTGGCCGCGACGTCCAGATAATCGAGCTGGAGTAGGCCCATCAAATCGCGGGTCGCCTGCGTCGTGTACACTGGTCCATCGTACCCGTACTTGAATAGGAGCGGGAGCAACGCGCTGTGGTCGAGGTGGGCGTGGGTCAGAACGACCGCGTCGAGGTCTGGGATGGGGTTTGCCTCGGGTATCTGGAGGTATGGAACCTCGCCTTCCGCCCCAGGTTTGTCCCCACAGTCGATGAGAACCCGTGTTTCGGGGGTGCTGAGGATGAAACTCGCCCGCCCGACCTCACGACAGCAGCCGAGTGTGGTGACACGAACCCACTCGGGTTCGTGCATCGGTTCGCGGTGGATTTGGTCCCCGACGCGTTCGAGGAACTCGCGGCGCTCGTCGCGCTCCTGCATCAGGAAGTTCCGGACGTTATCGACCGTCGACGATTCCATCGGCGGTGTTCGGAGCACTTCGGGTGTCCAGCCGACCTCCTGTGTGATTTCACGGAGGGTGCTGGCGCGACGACCGATCACAAGGCCCGGCTTCTCAGCTTCGATGAGCACCTCACCGGTGGCGGGATAGAACTGCAGATTTGTGATGCCGGCATCTGCCGGAATAAGGTCGAGAATGCGGGGCTTGGCATCTGCCGGACTCGCCTGCGTGCCCGCCGCGGGCCGGACCGTGATTCGCTTGCGAACCGTATTGGCGAGTTTCCGGATCACTCCATCCCGCTCGGCAAACTTTCGTGGCGTTTCAGTGTAGATGACGAGTTCTGGACCCTCGTAGGTCACCCGTGAGATATCGAGATCGTCCGGTATCTCAGCCTCTACCTGAGCCCGCACAGTCTCGAGTGGATCGTTCTCGTGGTCAGAACTCATACGTGGGCGAGAGTATGTGCTGTGAGCGGTGGGCTATACGGCGGATATACCCGTCTCTCGACGGGGATGTCGGCTGATGAGGGGACTCCATGACCATGGATTTTCGAGTGGTGGGAGACATTCACTGATCGGTGTTTTCCACGATATCCCTGCGGTGCTGAGGTCGGGAGAGACCGATACAGTATGCTCTCCAGCGTGCGAACGGATGAAATCGTTCGATTGAGACTACCCGAGGGGCGATATAAACCTTTTCCGACGCCTCGTTCCGGGCTCAGATCCGGTGTTGGTGAGTCGAAATCCCAACGATTAAGCGATTCAATGCTGAAGGAGTACTCGTTATAACCCTCGCGAGTCGCGAGAGTGCGCCGGAATTCGGGGAGCGTCGCCCGATGAGGCCACCGCGGCTGAGGGCACGCACAGACCGCCTCCGGTGATTCGATCCGCAGGCACACCGTGGGCCCCACGGACGCCATACGTGGGAACGACCAACCTGAAGGTCGTTCCGGGATCTGCTCCCCGGAATGGACCTGCTTCTGCTCTTTCGCCACTATATTTCCCGATACAACTCGCGTTCTCGGCGATGATTCCCCCAATTTCATATACGTAGTCAGAGAATTCCGCGATGGAATGTCTGACCTAATCGTCAAAGCAGCCGTGAAGGACGCACTTTCGGACCACAACGTCTCGGCAGATTTCTACGACGCCCTCAACGAAGAGGTCGCCGAACTGCTCGACGACGCCGCAGAGCGTGCCGAGGCCAACGACCGGAAGACGGTCCAACCCCGCGACCTCTAATTCGGAAGGTACCACAACGACGCTCGAAGTCACTCCCCGTTTTAAGGGGGTTGTGACTGGAAGGTACTCCTATGAGTGTCACAGCCGAATCAATTCAAGTCGAGAATGTGGTCGCGTCGTCCGATATCGGTCAAGAAATCGATCTGGAAACGCTTTCTGAGGATTTAGGAGCCACCGACTACGATCCCGATAACTTCCCTGGACTCGTGTATCGGATGCATGATCCCAAAGCAGCAGCGCTCATTTTCCGCTCGGGGAAAGTCGTCTGTACGGGTGCAAAAAGCGTCGACGATGTGATGACTGCGTTGGAATACGTCTTCTACGAGCTCCGTGAATTGGGTGTCGATGTCGCTACCTCCCCAGAAATCGAAATCCAGAATATTGTCTCAAGTGGGGACCTCGACCACACACTCAATTTGAATGCGATTGCGATCGGCCTAGGTCTCGAACACATCGAATACGAACCAGAGCAGTTCCCGGGACTCGTCTACCGGCTTGACGACCCGAACGTCGTCGCACTCCTCTTCGGGAGTGGCAAGCTCGTCATCACGGGCGGAGAACAGCTTGACGATGCTGAACAAGCGCTTACAGTGATCGAAAATCGGCTCACTGATCTCGGGTTACTGGAGTAATTCAAGGATACCGAACAGTTGGCAGGGTACACTGGCACTGAGAGGTACATTTTTGAATCTGCTCTCCCCGTCTTAAGTTAGTGCGATGGCTGATGCCGAACGGGAGGTAGATGATGCCCCGTCCGGGAATGTTCTTTCAGTCCAAGAGCTGAACGACCGAATTGCATCGGTCGTCCAGGACACGCCTGCCCTCAACGGCGTCCGCTGTATTGGCGAGGTCACGGATCTCCACCAGAACAGTACCGCCCTCTATTTCACCCTGACCGACGGCGACGCCGAGCTTCCCTGTATGCTCTGGGCGAACCGCTATCAGAAGATGGACGCTGACCTCGAGGACGGGACGGAGGTCATCCTCGAAGGCGATATCGACTACTGGACAGAGGGCGGGAAAATCGACCTCAAACCGTGGGAGGTGATCGTCGTCGGCGACGGCGACCAGGCAGCTGCCGTCGAGCGACTGCGAAGCGAACTCGAAGAGCGTGGCTGGTTCGACGACGAGCAGAAACAGCGCCCGCCGGCGTTTCCAGAACGGGTTGGTGTCGTGACCTCGCTCCGGGGCGACGCCCGGTACGACATCCAGAACGCGATCCACGAGCAGGACCCCACCGTCGACATCCTGGTGAAGGACGCCACCGTCCAGGGGTCGGAGGCGCCCACGTCCATCGCGAACGGCATCCACCACCTCGACCGCTCCGAGAATGTCGACGCGATTATCGTCGGCCGTGGCGGGGGAAGTGATTCGAACCTCCAGGCGTTCAACACCGAGCGAGTCGCGGAGGCGATCTTCACCGCGAACACGTCCATTGTCACCGCGATCGGGCATACTGACGACCGGCTAATCGCGGATCAGGTGGCGGACGTCGCGACGATCACGCCGACGGCCGCTGGCGAGTATATCGTGAATTCCCGCGAGGAGTTCTTCGCGGGCGAGGTCAAACCGCTGGCACAGCAACTCGACGCCGCGTACGAAACCTTCCAGCAAGAGCACGAACATGAACGGGAGCTTGCCGAAGCAGTCGACGAGGCGGCCGCACCCGAGGGTCTCCCGCCGGTCTACTACAAGGCCGCAATCGCTGTGCTGCTGTTGCTGTTGTTGGCCATTACTGGGCTTTGGTTGGGGGTGATCTAAGCGTGGCAAACGACCAAGAGATCCACGACCGGCTGACCCGTGTCGAAGAAATCATTGAGCAGCTCGATGCGGACGAGTGTGACCTCGATAAGGGTACAAGGCTCCACGAGGAAGGTCAGGAACTCTTGGCCGAGGTGCGAGAAATCCTCGACAACGGGCGTGGAGAGGTCGTGGAACTCGAGTAGAGTGCCATACCAATCTTAACCAACAGTCAACGGCATCTAACCCCATTGTTGGTTAACGGAACCTTTGCAAGGTGAACGGACTATCTGATTATAATTTACTTTAGAATTTTGCGCCAGTTGGTGGCCAGAAAGCATATACCGATCTTCTAGCTATCGCACCACCATGGACCGGGGCTCAACCGGTGCATACCCACCCCGCACATATGATCACACGGGCAGTCACCATCGAAGACATCGATGATCTGTATCTGACGTGGAACAGCCATATCAACGGTTCCGCCCTCTATCGCCGCGCCCTCCGAGACGAGATGGAGCTTCGCGACGTCGACCCTGACGAGCTTCGAGATCTCTTCGAACGGGCCCGCGAACAGGGCTACACGAAAGAAGAAATCGTCGAGGAGACCAATCGCTACGCCGATCTCAAAGCACTCGTCGACGACGCAGAGGAGTAACCCGCTATGTCACAGGACAATACGCCCTCCGAGACGGTCCCGAATCGCGCCGAAAGTCAGCCGACGGCATCGAGTAGGCTTCCCAGGCAAGCTGTGTTCATCGTCGTCGTCCTGAGTCTGTTCGCTGTGGAACCCGCCGCCGCACAGACGAACGCCGTCTGTAGCGCAGACAACCTCCCCAGCATGATCGAGGGCTTCTTCCAGCTTACCACGGCGCTGGGTATTGTCGGCCTCGCAGTCGTGTGGCAGGCCGACTCCCTCATCGAGATGTTCACGATCACGCCCGAGCAGAAGAAGGGTCTCAAGCGTCACAAGCGATCGGCGATGAAGTCTACGGTCGTTCTCGTCGCCCTTGGACCACTCTACACCGTTGCCGGATCGATGATGAACCTCCCGCTGGCGCAGTGCGTAGATCTCGCCCCCTGGTAGGCGACTACCGCCCCCGTCGCGAGCCCCTATGAAACAACGAGAGCTCTCCGTGCTTATGGCCGCCCTGTTCGTGACGAGCCTAGTCACGGGTCTCGCTACTGCAAGCCCGCCACGGCCAGGCACGGAGGGGAATGGACTCACTGCGAATGAATCAGCGACGCTGTGGTCTCGCGACGCGGACAACTACATCAGCCAGGAGGAGTACCAGCAGCGATACGGCGAGGACCGTTCCGCTGTCCATCAAGTAGCAAACGGGACGGATATCACGTTCAAACAGCCGCCGGCGACTGCGGCAACGTGGACGCGGAACGACTTCGAGGACCTCGACGCTGGCGGAGCAGATACTTCCATGCATCCGCAGCACGCGGACCTTGAGGACGGTGTCTTCATCGAGGATGCCCACGCCACCATCTTCGCGGTCCAACCCTCTACCCGGGGACACCTGGAGTCCGGAGAGACACCGTTGTACATCGCGCCGAATGGGACGATGCGCGGATTCGTTGATTACCGGGTTCGCGTGCCCAACGGGAGTTCCTCCGGCAACACGACTATCTCGTGGTCGCTCACCGAGCACGAGATCGACGAGGTCCGATTGAAGAAGAACGGCGAGACCATCGCCGAGCGTGACGGGTCCCATACGCCTGCCCTCGACTACCAGATCGAGGACGACTGGAGCGCGAATCTCACGCTAGAAGCAGAGATCAGCGTTCGTCTGAAGAAGACCGTCAGGACCGACCTGGGTGACCAGACGGACGTCGACATCACCTACCGGACGGAATCACGCAACGTCTCTGATTCGATCGCCGTCGAGATTTACGATCTCTCGGCGTACCCCTACTACGCCGAGTACCCGAACGGCGACGCCGGCGTGGCCATCTTCCAGTCGCGGCCGTGGCAGGGATATACGCTCACGGAAGACGGTGAGGCACGGGTCCGTGGCGTCTGGCGGTTCTATACCGCTCGGAACACCAACTGGGATACACTCGTCAGGTCGAACCGGACCGACAGCGCCACCGTCGAGTCTGACGCGATTCCGGTCTATGTTCACGCGTACCCGTCGCGAATCGGCCCGCGTGCTGAACCAGTTCGCGATGGCCCAGAGATCATCGACATCTGGGGCACTGACCGACCGTCTCCGGTCGGCACGCTCGGCGAGGACATCAACATCGACATCGTCAACCAGTCGTACACGACGACGTACGGTGTTGCGGTTCGCGCGGAGAACGTCGACCGTGACGCGCTCCAGGTAGCGGGGATCGTACGGGGCGTGAACGCCTCGATTGTGGCACCTGACGCTGGCTCTGAGCGGCAGCTCCGGCGCAGTAATTTGACTGTTGAGGTGCTCCAGCAGAACGAAAGTCAGGCCACACTCCGCATCGAACTCCGGGACAACGAGACCGGCGCACCAATCGTGCTCAGCGATCCCGACCGACGATATCCAATCGGTGGGGCCACTCGCAACGGGTACATCACCGTCGCGGAGCAACGCGTCGAGACCAACGCCTCCGGGGTGGCGATCGTGACGATCGACGAGCCGGGTATCTACACGGCACGGTACCATCCGGGTTCGTGGCTCGGGCACGACCCCGCGTATGTGAGTGCGACGGCAACAGCTCGGTGGCATCCGCTCGGCACCATCGACGGTTGGTTCGCGTTCATTTTCGAGGTTGGCTGGCAGCTCATCCCGTTCATTGTGATGTTCTACGCTGGCAAGCGGCTCCTTCGAATGCTCGGTCCAGAAGACATCTTCCAACGGAACCCATAGTCATGACTAGAAACCACCCACACATCAGTCGGCGAACCGCCCTCCGAACAGTCGCAGGTGCCTCCCTCGTGAGCGTCGCTGGCTGTCTGAACGACAATGGCGGTTCTGGGACGCCTGGTGACGGAACGACCTCTCCAGATGGCAACGGCCCACTCACGCGTATCGCTGTCGAGGGGACAACACTCGTCGTCGAACTCTCCGGAGAGGCCGACATTGACCAGGTCAATCTCATCCAACCGAACGACGAGCTATTCGGGAAGCGTGACGTAGCTGCGGGTGCTCAACAGGTCTCGTTTGAGATCGGCACCGCATATGCGCCCGGTGAATATCGCGTACTCGCGTTGAAAGGGGAGGAGACAGTAGTTGAGACAACGACTGAACTCCGTCCAGAGATGCAGATACAGGATGTCGGACTCTATCGGAATAACCCAGATAAGTCGTGGGACGAAGTCTATGGTGAGAGCGAGACAGACCGGATCAAGAATGGCGAGGCATTCGTCACGGTAGAGAACACAGGAAGTGGTCCGGAAGCGATAACTGAACTAATCTTCTCTGGGGACGTTCCCAATCCAATTGAGAACCCCAGAGGTAGTGGAATGCACGAAACCGACCGGGTAGTGGTCTCCCCTGGCGAGACGGCCGACCTGTTCAGTAATTCGTTCCCGTTCGGTTCAGAGAGTGAGGACGGAATGGGGTGTTCCCCAGATGGTAACAGCGGGCAGTTCACGGTTATCGTCGAGACTCGAGTCGGTGGAAATCGGGTCACGAGTACCTACAATGTCCAGTATTCCGGGTCTGACGAGATGACAGACTGTGAGGTCACGATCACAGAGGCCTGACGATGGTTGATCTCATTGACGTCGTTCTTGAGGGTATCAAAGGCGTCGTTGATTGGTTCATCGGGCTCTTCATGGACGGTCTCAGGTCGGGGTATGAGACTCTGACTGAGGGAATGTTCGGAACCCCGACCCCAGAGACGAACGGAGCATTTGTCTTCGGTGAACCAACCAACGCACCCTGGCCAGCGATTCACGATGCTCTCATCGGCGGCGAAATCATGCTGGTTGCCCTTTTGCTCCTTGTGATGAGTGTTCAGGGCCGTCACACGGTTCGGATCTTCAATATTGGAAGTACCTACGAAGCCCGAAAAACGAAGAAGACGGCCTGGGTCGGTGCTTTTCTAATCATTACGTGGTATTGGGTTGGAACTCTCGCACTCTACCTCGTCGACGGGTTCACCATTGCACTAATGCCGGAGCTTTCCTCCGTAGCCTCTGCAATGCTTCAGTTCTTGGGCGCAGCCATCACAAACCCAGGGCTGGGGCTATTGTTCGCCGTGATTGGTGGAATCTCGATGTGGGCGCTGGAGGCGCTGTTCTACATCCGGATGATTCTGCTCTATGTCTACCTGTACGGAATGCCGGTTGCATTTGCACTGGCCTACGGAAATATTCCGGTCGTATCCGATATCGCGATGGGGTTCTGCAAACGGTTTGTCCCGTTGGCTGTCCTCCCGCTCCCAGCAGCGATGGTCCTCAAGGGATACGATTTGATCTACGGCGGTGGAACGCTCACACCAGGAACAGCGTTCCTCAAATATCTCGTCGCGGCGTCCCTCCCGCTGGTCGCCCTCTACATCACGTGGAAGACGTTCAAATACGCGACCCCGTTGACGGCCAAAGTCGTCGGCGGTGCGACGAAAGGCGCAGCACTCGTTGGCGGTGTCGCCGCTGGAGCCTACGTCGGTGGCGCCGGCGTCGCGACGACCGCCGCTCGGTGGGGGCCGAAAGCCGCCGCTGGCCACGCCGTCGCACAAAAGGCAGCTGCCCGCGGTGGGCATGGAGGAGACGATAGCGGGACGCCATCGTACCGTCGAACAGAGAATGACCCTGGTGGAGCGACAGCGGAATCGGCGAGTGACGACCGTGGGATGGAGTTTGATCGAGGAATCCATTAACAATGTCAGCAGATCAAGACGCGGCCGCACGGCGCATCATGGATCAGTTCGGCGAGGAGAGTCGCATCCCGTATCTCAATATCGAGGAAGGAGACGTCGGTATGCTCATCGCCTTCCCCATTATTGGGCTGTTTATCGCGGGCCTCACCGGGATCGAATCACTGGCCCTCCCGTTCGTTGCTGGCGGGCTTGGCTTTGGCGTCGCCGTCATCTACGTCTCGCCAACCCACCTGAACGCCTGGACGTGGACCAAAGACGTCTATCGGTACCTCAAGCGACCTCAGATCACGTTCAGTGCGCCCGCCGACGCCGACACGAGTACCAACGAGTCAGAGCGGAATGAAGGTGGACTCGCGAACTACACGCCGTTCAAGCCGGACGAGCGAACGCAGGACCTCACGAACATCAAGCGGGCGTGGCCGGGCGCTGGTGCCATCCAGCGTGAAGACGGCGCGATGGAGGCGTTCATCGAGATCGATCCGGCCAACATGGACTTCGCGATGTCCGACGACTGGGCGCAGCTCCAGGACGCTGGCGAAGAGTTCGCCAACAAAGAGCTGGACTCGAAGCTCAAACTCCACGCCACAACCCGTTCATTTCCGGTGGAGCAGATTACTGAGACCATCGAGGATCGACTCACTGATGAAGACGTCACGGAAAACCCGATTTTCCGGGAACTCCTCGAAGAGTACCGGGAAACACGGCCGAAGGAGATGCGTGACCGGGGTATTCAGCAGGTCCGGTACTACATCGGCGTTGAAGTTAGCCCGATAGAAGTGTACGACCGCTTCCGCGACGAGGGCACCCCCGCCGAGAAGCTGACCCAGTTCCCCGTCATCGGATTCCTGTTCAACCCGTTCGTCACCCGCCGCGAGGACCTCACTGACGTCGAACGTCGTGCGCAGATGTTCGAGAAGCTCGACAGTCGCGTGAACGACATTCGCTCCGAGTTCATCCAGCAGGCGTCGGGGTGGTCCGCACGTCGACTCAGCACGGTCGAGCTGTTCGTTCTGAATATGGACTTTTGGAACGGCCGCGAACACGACTACGACGAGGCAGAACGTGTCGTTCGCGACCAATCGATCATCGGCCACTCGCGCCGGGAGGACCCACACGATGCGTAACGTGATTCTCCAGACTGGTGGTGGCGCGCTTGGCTCCATCGCCGGGTGGCTCCAGAACCTGACGCCAGCAGAGAGTGCAGTACTTGCCCTTGCAGTGGGTCTCGGCCTTGGCGTCGGCAGTAAGTACCTCTGGGACCGCTTCACTGCGGATGATGAACCAGAGGTAAACTTCACCGATGTCCTCGACGAGGAGACACTCGAAGAAGGCGAGGCCGAACGCAAGCTCCTCGACGACATCTCCGAGTCGCACAAGACCGTCACCGCGCCCGGAGCTGTCGAGTGGGAGACGCGAGCGGCACGGGTCGGCGAACAGTGGACGACGACGCTGTACATCGCTAACTATGCCGACTATCCCAACGACGGGTATCTGAGTGACCTCTTCGAGATGACCGATGTCCAGTTCGATCTGACGGCCCACATCACGCCGAAAAATCAGGAGCTGGCCCGGAACGAACTGCAGGACATCGCTGACGACCTCCAGGTCGATGCTGACCTCGAACAGAGTATCCGGAGCGCGTATCTCCAAGAGCGCGCCAACGAGGCCGCAGCGACGTACAAGGCCGTCGAGAACGGCGCGAACGTGTTCGACCAAGGGATGTTCATCACCGTCCGGGCCGACGAGAAAGACGAGCTCAGAGATGCCGTCCAGACGGTCAAGAGCGCCCTCCGCGACGACCCGGCGAACCTCACGCCGAAGACCGCAATCTGTCGGCAGGATCTCGCTCTCCAGTCCGCCGCACCCATCGGCGACAACGAGTTCGGGCGGACATCGATTGCGCTCGGCGGCGCCGTCGGCGCGTTACTCTCCTCGCCTCACAACGCGACGATCCTCGAGGAGGGCGGCGTCGAGTTCGGGATTCACAAAGACAATCAAAGCCCCGTGGTCATCGATCCGTTCGCCCGGGACAACGGCTACGCAATGTTCACCGTGGGCGATACCGGCTCGGGGAAGTCGTTCAGCTCCAAGCAGAACTTCATCCGCTCCATCGAGCAGAGCAAGGACCGTATCGGCATCATCCTCGAGCCGTTGAACAACTGGGCGGGGGTCTCAGAGGCGCTCGACGCCAAGCGAATCACCGTCGGTGGGACGCTCGGGCTGAATCCGTTGGAAATTCGAGAGACACCCGAACACGTCCAGCGGGCGATGGGCGAGGACGCGAGCCCGTTCAACGAGAAGCTCGACGACGCGATGAGCTTCCTCACGAACTTCTTCGCCCTCCGGGGTATCTCGCTCGGTGACCGCCGGACGACGCTCGAACTCGCGCTCAAGCGGGCGTACAAGCGCAACGGGATCACCGACGACATCTCGACGCACAGCAATCCGAGTCCGACCATCCGCGAGATGATGGACGTGTTCGAGGATATGGTCGACGAACCTGAGGAATTCGTCGTCCGGTCCGACGAAGAGGCAGGGAAGATCAAGGAGGATGCGACGTGGCTCCTCGACCAGCTCCGCCCCTTCGAGGACGACGGTCGCCACGCCAACCTCGGCCAAGAATCGGACTTCGACATCCGGGACGAGAAGGTCATCTATCTCGACCTCGCCCAACAGGAGGGGAGCGTCGACAGCAGTACGGCGCTGACCATGCAACTGCTCATCTCGCTGGTCTACGAGCGCGCGAAAGTCTCGGAGAAGGAGGTCGTGTTCTACATCGACGAGGCGCGCTACATCATGCAGGACGCCGCGAGCCTGGCGTTCCTCGAAACAGTGTTCCGGCACCACCGCCACCACGACCTCTCGATCCGGCTGGTCACCCAGACCGTCGACGAGTTCTTCGAGCACGCCGAGAGTGAGGCCATTCTCGACCAGTGTGCGGTCAAGCAGTTCCACCGCCTCGACGGGATGGATGATGAGTGGGCCGACGAGTTCGGGCTGAACTACGCGCAGATGCGGTTCGTCCAGGACGCCGTGCCCGGCAACGAGGACGCCGGCTTCTCCGAGGCCCTCGTGGGCGTCGACGGCGAGTGGCGCGGCATCCAGGTCAAAGCGATGCCCAAAGAGAAGCAAGTCATCGACTTCGAGCCAACCGAGCAACGGCGATCCTCGCTCCCTGGTACTGGCGAGGATGCTGTAGACGCGGACGTGCAGGCGTTCCAAGACGATATTGAAAGCCGAGCGACCGACAACGGACAACGCCCACCAGAGCAGACGCCAGCAGAGACTGATGGTGGCGCAGCGGGAGGTGACGAGGATGCGTGAGTACCTTCGCGTGACGCCAACCTCCGAACGCCTCAATCCGGAGCGTCTGCCGCAGGCTCTGGAGAGCCTCCACAAACTGACCTCAACGGACTCGACAGGGCTAGCTGACAAACTCAATCCGCTACATAGCGACACACCACTACGCTTCGAATTCCTCGCGCTGAGCGAGGGGAAAGATAACCCCGTCGAATTCTACTACGGTGCCGACGACCATCTGGATACCCTTGAGAAACGGCTCCGGTCGGTCTATCCCGAGACGTTCGACATCGAGCGTACCGAGGTCGACATCGCATCCCGACTCGTACAGCCTGTCGAATTCGACCGCGAGACATTCGTCGAGCACTATGAGTCAGGCGAGCTCACGTACGAGTTCGGCCCTGACGAGCAATACGAGAGTGGCACTGACGACAACAGTCAAGCGGGGTCAGGGGACGCCGAATCAGTCGCGGATGGAGGAACGGTCGGCGATCAGTCTGCCGACCACTTCATCGAAATCGAAGATACTGTCCTCGAACTCGCCCCACCAGATGCGATTCCCGAGGATGAGCCACTCACGACGCTTGCCAAACCAACGGTAACATCGAAGGGGACGATACTCGCGCGGCCAGCGATCGAGACCGTCTCCCCACTCGGCGTGCGGTGGCAAGGGTCGGCAACTCGGAAGCAGGACTGGATGACGTCACTCTCACCATTTACTGCCGACGACGAAGCAGAACTCCCCGCGGTCGATCAGCCAGGGGGTGCGCTCGCGTCGCTTGTCGACCACCTGATGGAGGCGACAGCACCAGTAGCGTTCCAAGTCGTCTTCCAACGACGCGAGAGCTGGCAGTCCGATGCCGATCTTCGCAAGGAGGACGTCATCGACGGACGAGACACACTCGCTCAGGAAATTATTGGCTCCCTTTTCGAACTCGACGATCAGTCGGAGAGCCGGGACAGAAACCAGCTGAGCGACGCCGTTGCAAAACGTGTCGCGGCAATCGAGGCGAAAAATCCGAAGCGGTCGTTCACCGCGAACATCCGAGCCATCGGGATTCCATCCGGTGGTGACGGTCGCGATGATCTCAATGAGCGGATACAATCACTTGTTCCGGTATTCGACCCGCTTGACGGGCCGTACTATGAGGTGGAAGCTGAACGGTTGCGCGACAGCGGCTTCCGGGCAGCCGCGAAAGAACGGAACGCACGAGCGGCGTTGCAGCGGCTCTTGGATCGTGAGATCACGACCGGCCGTGGGACGACCCGACCGGAGTTCGTCCTGAGTGGCCGAGAACTCGCGCACTTCGTACTCGTCCCCTCCTCGGAACAGCTGACTGTCGAGGGGACACGGGGGACGCGTGCGGAACAGCAGAGTCGGAATCCGTTGCCCCGTCCGCACCAGGACCTCATGCGTGAGTTCCGAGACGGGATGGCAATCGGGTATGCCCTCGACGACACCGGCGAGGCCGAAGATGTGCCGACACACATTCCACCCGGGCTGTTGCCCACTCATTTCGGCCGATTCGGAACAACCGGCTCTGGGAAATCGAAAGCCCTCATCAACGATATGCTGTCGCTGTACGACAACACGGAGGGGCCGACGATCCTCATCATCCCGAAGAACGACGATATGGCCCAGAATTATATGCGAGCTCACGCGCATCGGTTCGGAATGACCGACCTCGAAGAGAACGTCGTTCACTTCCCGATCCCGGACGTCCTCCCCGGGTTCTCGTTTTTCGATCTCGAACCGTCGATGGAGAGCGGACGGCGCCGCGAAGACGCCGTCCAACGGAAGGCCGACCACTACGAAGAGATTTTGAAGCTCGTGATGGGAACCGACCGCTACGAGCGGGCGACTGTGGCCCCAACTCTCATCAAGACACTCATCAAGGCACTGTTCGACGAGGAATACGGCCGTGAGAACGGGCTGTACCGAGCGTCGACGGACTACTTCGCCCACCGACAGCTAGAACACGTCGTCGACCAGCTTTGGGAGGCCGGGCCACCGAACGAGAACATCGGCGACGCCCCACGGTCGAGCGACGAGGAGGTCACCCGGACGATTCGACGGCAGCTCCAGTTAGATCCGAACACCTTCGCGAACGTGATGGGCGGTGTCGGAAACCGCCTTGCGTACATTTCACAGGATACGCACCTGCGGCAGATCTTCAACAATACCGAGAACCAGTTCGACTTTCGGGATGTCCTCGACGAGGATACGGTCATTCTCTTCGACCTCGGAGACCTCCGCGACGACGCCGCCCGGATCATGACTGGTGTGATCCTGACCAATCTCGATGCAGCCCTCAAAGATCGCAAACAGGCGCTCTCCGAGCACCCGGACGACTACGTCGTGAACTTGCTCGTCGACGAGGCAGCGTCGGTCGTGGTCTCCGACATCATGAATGATCTCCTCGAGAAAGGGCGGGGCTTTCGCCTCTCTGTCGGCCTGTCGATGCAGTTCCCCGAACAGATGGAGGCCGAAGGTGGGCGGAAGATCTACCTGAACGCTCTGAACAACATCGGCAGTTCGCTCATCGGGAAAATCAACGTCGACCGGGAACTGGCCCGAGCGATGGCCCACGAAGAAATGGACCCCGCGGATTTCGCCAATCGGATTCGTTCGTTACCGCGAGGAGAGTGGATCGCCAGCCTGCCAAGCCCGACGTTCGGTGAAACGGGGCCGTATCCGTTCAGTCTCGAACCACTCCCGATTCCACCGGGCCACCCCGAGAGCGAATCCCCACTCACTGAGCGTGAAGAGGAGCAGTTCACTGAGACGCTCTCCTCGATGCACGAGCACATCAGTGACAGACACGGTGTGCCGGCTGCAACAGACGCCTCAACACCGAGACCACCTACCGACGGACACGAGGTCCTCGATATCGGGAGTGACGACCTGGACGTCGCGATTGCGAAGGTGGTTCGGAGTCTCCAGCTTCGAGAGGGGTGCCGTGAAGAGAACGGCTGGGTGGCCGTTGAAGCAGTTGATGACGAACTCAGACGGCTCTTCGACGACGTCGACGCCGAACCACCATCGTATGATGCACTCGCGGACATCCGAGAACGATCACGATACCTCGATACGACCGTCGATATCGACGCCGACGAGCTCCGCATCCGGCTCACTGAAGCCGGAGCGGAGGTCGCGACGCCCGATACTGGTAGCGTGCAGGCCGCTGGTGGGAGTGCCCACGACGCAGCACTCCTCCAGATCGAAGAAGAACTCACCGCACTCGGCTTCACTGTCTCGATCCTCGCACAGGATGGCAGCGAGAAACCTGACGCGAGGGCGAGCCACCCCGACGTTACCGATCGATTCGCCATCGAAGTCGAAACGACGACACCCGAGAATCCCGCAAAGGTACTCACGAATCTCCGGAAAGCCCAAGTGGCAGGGGATATCCCGCTGTTTGTCGTTCGACCAGGAAACGACGAAACTGAGTGGGCCGAGCGTGTCAACGGTATTCTCACACCACCCGTTCGCACCCTCCAGAATGGCGAGACGCGGTTCTACACGACTGACTCGAATCTCACGTTCAACGGCGGAGCGACCGAAGAAGGTGGGGTGACGGCCGTGCGACCGGCGACCGACGACGAGAACGGGACCCAGAACATCTGGCAGCGTGATGGCGACGAGATCGTCCTTCGTGATTCCAGCGGGACGAAACACATCCGCCTCCCGTCGCTTGGAAAACTCTCGAAGGATCGTGTTCCAGCCATCTACAGCTACGACCACGCTGCCGACGAGTACATCGTATACGAGCACGGTGAGCAACATATCTACGAGACGAAATCGGCGTTCGAGGGCGACTGGGTGCGTGTCAAGAAGCCATTCGTCCCCGAAGCCGAACTCCAGACACCCGATTATAGCCCCACGTCGTACGCTATCGTCATTCTCCCTGAGGAAGGCAACCCGGTCGTGTACGATACTGACGGTACGTACTCGATGGACACCTTACTCGATATCGTCACCACAAGTGAGTGCGAAGAAACGACAGGAGAACAGGCTGACCATATCCAGCAGGCACCTCAGCCATCGATTGATAATATTGCTGATGATCCAGAGGCGGTTGTTGAGCGATTCGCAGAGACACACCTCGTCGAAGACCCGCAAAGCAGAGTAGCCGCCGGAGATGTCTACGAAATTTACGAACAGTGGGCTGAAGCTCACGGGATTGATACAGATAGCAAACCCTGGTTCGGTCGTCGCCTCGGGAACTATGTCACGTTCGAGCGGAACACAGACAGTGAGAACGGCGACTCTGTTCGATACTACGAGGGGCTTGCACTCAAATCAGAATAGAGCTGGAGGTGAATACAATGCAATCCACACTCAGCGCCAAATATATCGTAAATGCAAATTTGAGTTTGCATAACAGGAAATACATCCCCCATTACGGGAACACCGAGGCATATCGTCTCCGCAGCACCGAAATCAGCAGACGGCAAGGGGTTACGGCAATCAACCGAAATGCCGTAACACAAGCATTCTGGAGAGATTTTGCCGTATGCACGCATCGGGAGCCTCAAACCCAGGATTTCGCGGATTTAGATGATCTGTTACGGCAAAAACCAACTAGTATAGAACGGAGGGTCCCCGTTGGGACCAAGGGATTGGATCGAGCATCGATGTGGAGTGGTTTCTGTCGGGGCTCATCAGCGGTGCGAGCCATGCGAGGTGACATGAGATCATGAGTAATGGTTTGGTCGGCGATCAAGGGGTTATTCCAGAGGACTTACGAGAGCGCGAGCAGTGGGTCTGCTGGCGAGAAGAAGAGCGAGACGGGAAAGCGACGAAGATCCCGGTGACGCCGGGGGCTGGCGGGTTCGCGTCGTCGACGGAATCCGCCACATGGAGTGATTTCGAGACGGCACACGAGTACACCGAGACGGAGTACGCGGATGGCGTCGGGTTCGTGTTTACCGACGACGATCCCATCGTCGGCGTCGATCTGGACGACTGCCGCGACCCAGAAACTGGCGACGTCGACGACGCAGCGTTGGACATCATCGAGCGACTCGACTCCTATACGGAGGTGTCACCGTCCGGTACCGGCTATCACGTCCTGATTACCGGCACACTCCCCGAAGGACGGAACCGTCGCGGGAGCGTCGAACTGTACGACACGGCACGCTTTTTCACCGTCACTGGCAACCACGTCAAGCGGACACCCACTCGCGTTGCACGCCGGCAGGACGCGCTCACAGCAATTCACCGTGAGTACGTCCAGGACACCGAGCGTGACACAGCCTCCGAGTCCGAGCAGCATGATGGCACTGACGACGAGTCACCGACGACCGGTGCAGCCGGCGTCGATGTCGACCTCGAAGACGAGGACCTCCTCGAGAAAGCGCGAAACGCATCGAACGGCGAGAAGTTCGAGCGGCTCTGGAACGGGAATACGGTCGGCTACGACAGTCAGTCCGAGGCCGACATGGCGCTGTGCTGTTTGCTGGCGTTCTGGACCGGTGGTGACCAGACACAGATGGAGCAGCTGTTCCGCCAGTCGGGATTGATGCGGGAGAAATGGGACGAGATCCACTACGCTGACGGGTCGACGTACGGCGAGAAGACCATCGAGCGAGCGATTGCGACCACGTCGGAGTTCTACGACCCGGACGCCGGCGACGATACCGCAGATCCCCACGGCACATCTGACGAGGTCACAACTGGCGGGACGCCTGATGACGCAGACCGGAGTCGTGCGTATCTGGCTGAGAAAAATCGCTTGTTGAGCGAGCGCGTCGACGAACTCGAGGCAACACTCGAACAGAAGACTGAGCGGATCGATTCCCTGGAAGCAGAGATCGAGCGACTCACCGACGAACTCGAAGCCCGTGACCGGGAGACTGAGCAGCCCCCCGAGGAAGAACCCGGTACTGCGAGAGAGACCAGTGATGACTCAGAGCCAGCCTCTCTGTTGAGTCGATTCTTCAGTGGTCGGTCCAAGTAGTGGCGCTGGTTCACATCCATCCGAGAAGCCCTCCCTCGAGAGTTCTGGTTCCGCGAGTCGAGAAGGATTAACCAACAGACTCGCTATATCGCGCTATTTGTTGGTTAACTACGCTCAATCTCGCCGCAAAACGGGGGATACCGCAGGATACTGTAGTTCAGGAAACTATTCCCCGAAGTAAGAACTATATCCTTCGCACTACAATCCCAAGTATGTCCGAAACAGACGCCACCGATGGGCCGCCCCCCTTCGAGGACGCGTTCAGCAGCGACGACGTCGAACAACGCATCTACGGCACCATCCTGCAAACCCGCGAGCCGACGACGGCGAGCGCGATCGCCGACACTGTCGACTGTGATCCAAAAACCGCCCGGAAGTACCTTGGCTGGTTCGACGACCTCGGCATCGTCACCCGCCACGACGGCCATCCAGCCACCTACGAGCGCAATGACGCGTACTTCGAGTGGCGACGAATCAATCAGCTCGCAGCCAACCACTCCGTTGAGGAACTGCAGGAACGTGTTCGTGAACTCACGATGCGCATCACCGAGTATGAGGAGGCGTATGACGCCGCGTCACCGGCCGCCGTCGACGCCGTTGCCGCTGCGGAGGGCAGCGAGGAGCGGACCATCGACAACGTGTACAGCGACCTCGCCGACTGGGCGACCGCCCGCGAGGAGCGTGACCGCTACGAACGCGCACGCCAGCAACGCACGGGTGGCGAGCGCGAACAAGCGTCCGGGTAGCCCGCTCGATGGTGCCACCGACAGGCGATGGCGGGAGCCTTGCCCCCATCGATCGTCCCATCCTCGAGTTCCTTCAGACACGGCTCCAAGCCACCGGACAGGTCTCCCACGCGGCCATCACGGATGCAAGCGCCCATCTCGAGCTTCAGGTCGTCTTTTCATCGTCATACTACCCAGCGTCCGTCGCCGAAGCAACCCTGACTGTCCGCTGGTACACGAACGACGACTTCACAATCCACTATCGAGAGGTACATTCGGAGCACACCTGGGAATGCCGATGGGATCGGCATCCGAACCCCCACAATACGCGCGACCACTTCCATCCCCCGCCCACCGCCCCGACGCCCGGTGACGATGACTCTTGGCCGATCGACCATCGTGATGTCCTGCGACTCGTCCTCGACGAGGTCGAAGAGCGGATCGCAGCACTGTGGGACGAATAGGTAACTGACCCGCAGAGACGTTTTTGTGCGCCGGCCAAGGGTGACGGCACTCAGCACGATGGGCACCACCACGAGAGCCGTCGTGGTGTCCAGCCTGGTGTCAGCTGAGTGCAGTCACAGGTGAATCCATGTCTACGTTCAGTAACTCCGAGACAGCGAGTGCATCGCCGTCAGAAAACCACACGAGTCCACCCAGAGATACCGAGGACACAGATTCGCAGCCATCATGGCCAGACGATGCAAGCAGCGAGGGTGGAACGCCAACGCTCAGAATGAACCAATGTCCGGAGTGCGGGGCCCGTCGCTTCGTCTCAAAACTTCTCGTGTACGAGGTTACAGGCTACGACGAGAACGGCGAGCAAGAATTCCGCCGCCAGCACGTCCGGGCAGAGTTCGAATACACCTGCAGCGGGTGTCAGACGACACTTCGGACGCTTCCCGCCGATCGGCGCGATTACTACGACGAGGTAGAGGTCCTGGAAGCAGAACGGCGTGCAGCCCTCCGCGATCAGCTCCGACTGCTGTGTCGACGGGTCGGACGACGTCTCTGGGCCACGAAGTCGTGGATTGCGCTCGTCCTCCTCACAGTCGCAGTCGCGTTAGTCTGGCTGTAACGGACGGCGAGAAACGGCAGCCGTCTCCTCGCGTCAGGGTCGCGGTGGAATCCGTAGTTCGTCATCGACTTCGTAGAGATAGCCCTTCAGGAGCAGTTGCTCGATGTGGGCTCGCGCGTCGGGACGTTCGATGCCCTCGTCCATGAGATGGGCGACGGCCTCTTCTCGGGTGAGGGTCACGTCCTCTCCCGCTGCGTCGAGGTACTGCTCGAGGTGGTCGAGCGCGGCTTCCTCGCGGGAGTTGATCGGCGTCCGCGAATTCTCCATTACATGAAACATGAGCCTCCTCAGATTAGACGGTTGGGGTGATTCCGCAGCTTCGCTGTGTTCCAGCGACAGTCGTCGAGTTTGTCGACGCCGAAAGGCGTGAGGCGCGCCTGCGAGCGTGCCGGAGACTGAATTCCATGACTGGTCCAGACATACGTGACGACACAACAGACGATCACGAGCGATTCGAAACCGAACTCGTCGCCCAGGACCGGGATGCAGCCCGGTATTTGACCGCGGACATCAGCGAGAGAACCGCGCGACAACTCGTCAGTGACCTCGTCGACGACGGTGTCGTGAGGCCGGTTCCCGACCAGCGAGTCCTGGTACACGAGCCAAGTGGCGAGGCGTTCGACTCGATTAGACAGCTGGCTGTCTTCCATCGCGGGTGGACGGCCGCTTGCGACGCCGACGAGGAGGACGCGTAAATGCAACAGACACTTTCCGGGTGTGCGTTCTGCGATGCGCTCCCCGGCGCGGAACTAGGCGACGCCCGCACCTGGGGGAAAGACGAACTCGTCACACACCCGATTTGCGTCGACTGCGCAATTCAGGAGCGTCCTGATCCCGACGAACTCGACCACCACGCCTGCGACGGCTGTGGACGCATCGTCGATACGTTGCCGGCACTCACGACCTTCCGCGTCGAACTCGGCCACCTCGACGGAACACTACACCTCTGTGTCCGCTGTAGTCCCAACGGGCCAGCGACGTACTGGACGCGAGACCTCGACGAGCATCTCGTTGCCCGCTCCCAGTCCGGATAGATTGACCGCAACACTCTTTACTGATTCGTTGTAAACTGTAAATACCGGATTGCCTATGTCACGCACCTCAAACCGAGCCAACGGCGACATCATCCGCGACTTCCTCTCAGTCGCGGACCTCCTCGAGGAGCCAGCCCTCGCCCAGCTGTACGCGCATATCGCCCGAGAGGGGGAAGCAACCGTTCAGGAACTCATGGACGCCCTCGACCTCGCGCAGGGCACGGCCTACACCTACGTGAACCGGCTGGTCGACGCCGGCGTCATCGAGGCGACGAATGACGAGCAACCCCGGACGTACGTCGCTCGCGAGATTGACCTGACTGTCACGGCCGCTGACGGCGCTCGCGAGTACACGATCACGCCCGCACTCATCGACGCCGTCGGGCGGCGCGCGACCGACGACGACATCGATACCTACATCGACCGGCACGGGATCGCCGGTCTCGCGACAGCGCTCACCTACACCGTCGACCGAGAACGGGGCGAGGTTACCCACCGATTGATGGCCCGTGATCTCGATATCTCGCCGCTCGCCGCCGAGATCATCCTCCAGGCGCTCGAACCCGTCGTCCACGAGCACTTCGATATCGAGGAGTCGGGCGCGTCGATCGCGGATATCGAGGGTGTCGACCGAGACGCCGTCGACGACGACGCGTGAGCGCCATCCACATCGCTGATACCGGCCTCTTCGTCGCGATGGGGCAACCGTCGAACCGTCGGTATCGAGTGGTTAGAGCGTTCGCCCGCCAGAACGACATCACCTTCGTTCTCCCCAAACGCGTCTACGATGAACTGACCGTCAACGACCCCGATGTCAACAACCCGCCGATCGACACGGCAATCGACGAGGAGTGGGCCCGAGTCGCAGACCCGTTGAAATACACGAATGCACTGGTATCGCGGGCAATGGATGGCGTCCAGCGATACATCGCGAACGCTGATGATCGCCGTGCCGACGAGATCGAACGCGCAGATCCAGCGCTCGCTGGGGTCGCCGCTCAGGCGTTCGTCGAGGGGACCGCAGACCATGCCTACATCTACACAACCGATATTCCTGCTGGTGAAGGAGCTGAAACCGTTTTCGCCAGTGAGGGCTACGGCGATTCAGTCACGTACGTGAACGGCTTTCGCTTCGTCGAAGATCTTCTCGAGTAGTCCCCTCTCGGCGACGCCTCGAACCGGTCACGTGGGCATAGCATTCGATATCAGCTCGCCAGCGATGGTCGTCATCGTCTCGAAAGCCCGCGGCCGCTCGGCATCCCGCGACCCACGCTGCGCTCCTCGTTCCTGCGGTGCTTGGCGGGGTCGGGGGACGACCGAGACGGCCTCGCCCTTTCTAAGTCCACCAGGATGTCGGCTGTGTCACTGAGCGTCGAATCCGGTTGAACGGTGTTTCTCTATGGCTCGCCCCGCTCGCCGCTGCCGCCCTCCGCGTCGCTCGCGACCGACCATTCCGGGCGTGCGGGCGCTCTCCGCACCGCCCGCGCCCGTTCCGGGCTAAAGTGCATGTGCCCTCGGCGCCAGCGGGTATCCCCGTCGGTTGCGCCCCTTGCGGGCTTTCGCGTTCCAGCGCTTGGTGCCGCTGCGCGCGGCGAGCCACCCCGCGGGCTCGCCGTGCTCCCGACAGTCGCCCTGGACACGAACCCGCACATCGGGCCGGACACGAGCGGGCATATCCCGCTGGACGCTTGCTCCGGGCGGGTCGCCGCGCGGTGCTGGATGGGTGTCCTCCTGAGGCGCGCTCTCGCTCGCGCCCAGGGGTCGCTCGCGAAGGCGCGAGCGAGAGCGCGCAGACGAGTCTGTCGGTCGGTGTCGTTGAGAAATCCGCGATGTAGTAGCATCGCGGTGTCGGGCGCTGAGCGCCTTCAGGAACCAGTGAAAGTTCCAATGTCAAGTAAGAACGTCACCAGTGATGTAGTTTCGGTCGATGAACAGGCATTTGAAAAACACGATGAATCAGAAGTCGACGAGGATGGCTTCGAGGTCGTCGATGAGACCCCGGAGTTCCAGGCGACGGTGCAGATGGAGGTGCAGGCGAAAGTCGATTCAAACCATCCGGACGCGCGAGTCGAAGCGGGGCCGGATCACATGTTCGGGAAGACCCTCGAACAAGAAGAGCGCATCCAGGCGCGGGAGGCTGAGCTGGAGCGCATCAGTGCCCAGGCCGAACTCGGGACGCAGGAGGGTCGGGAGAAGCGGACGCGAGATATCGCGGCAAAACGAAGTGCGAAGCGGCGGATTGAGTTCCAGAAGCGGAGAGCGAGCGTGGATCCGATGGCAGACCCGGATCGGCCGGACCCACGTGCAGAGCTCGAACAGGAGCAGTTGGCGGCTGTGAACGAAGAGTCGATGCGGCTGGCCGAGAAGCTGGATGGCTGGTCGCGGGCGTCGATCAGTCGGCGGCTGGCTGAGGCGGTCGTCACGGGGAAAGACATGATGAGTGCGGTCGTCGGGGTGTTCGAGGAGCTCCAGACGGCGCCGGGCCAGGTGATCCCGATTGGGAAAGTCGAGGATGTGAACCGAAAGGAGGTGAGCATCGAAGGAACGATTACACAGCTGTGGGAGCCGTCGAGTCCAGCCATTGCCCAAGTTGGACTCATCGAGGACGAGAGCGGGCGCACGAAATTCACGAGTTGGAAAGCGTCGGACGCACCGTGGATGGAGGAAGGAGAGCGTGTGCGGATTCACGGGGCGGCGAAGAACTGGTATCAGGGGCGCGTCTCAGTGGCCCTGACCGGGTGGAGCACCGTGCTGTTCCCCGAGCGCGGTCGGTGGTGGGAGTAGCCAGCGTACGCGGCCTTCTTTTTTTGGGTGATGCCCGTTCACCCACTTCCCGCCGCCCCACCCAACCTCCACGTTCCGGGCGGCTCACAGAGCCGCCGGGCTTTCGCCACAGCACAGCACTACGCCGGCTCCGCGCCGCTGAGTGTTTATGTGCCCCTGATGGGTGAGGGGCATTCCGAGAGACGCGATTCATTGTAATGTCCCTCGTGAGTATCATGGCAACAAGAGAAATCTACGAGACATCGTTCGACGAAGACGTACAGACTGACTCCAGCGCGAACCAGTGTCCCGAATGCGACGGCCGGGTCACCACCAATGCGGTCGAAACCGTCTGCGAGGACTGTGGCCTCGTCGTCGACGAGCAGCGAATCGATCACGGGCCAGAGTGGCGAGCGTTCGACAAGGACAAGCGCGGACGGACGGGTGCACCGCTCACGGCGGCGCGGCACGACCGAGGGCTATCGACCGAGATCGGCCGTGGAACTGACGCGAACGGGAACACACTCTCCGGACGGAAGCGGCGGCAGGTGGCCCGGATGCGCCGGGAACAGACCCGGGGACGGTTTCAGTCGAAAGCCGAGCGCAACCTCGCACATGGCCTCGGTGAGATCCGCCGGATCGTGAGCGCACTCGAGCTGTCCGAGACGATTCGTGACCAGGCGTGTCGACTCTTCCGGAGCGCCCAGAACGAAGACCTCCTCCGAGGACGGTCGATTGAAGCGATGGCCACCGCGAGCGTCTACGGCGCCTGTCGGTGCAACGGACTCTCGCGAACCCTCGACGACGTCACCGACCCGGCGCACGTCGAGCAGTCGCGGGTGAGGAACGCGTACAAGACGCTGAATACGGAACTCGGCCTCCCAGCCAAGCCCGTGACGCCCAGTGCGTTCGTTCCGCGGCTCGCATCAGAACTCGACGTCCCAGATCGGATCCGGCAACGGGCCAGGAAGTTGGCGGAAGATTCCGAATCGACGGGAGTTACCACGGGCGTTTGCCCGTCAGGATTCGCCGCGGCCTGCCTGTACAAAGCGGGGCACGAACAGGGACAGTTGCTCACACAGTCAGCGGTCGCAGCGGTCGCGAACGTTTCAATAGTAACCGTCCGGACTCACCGAGACGCACTGGACGAACTAGCTGTCTAACGACGCTCTTTCGGTTGATTTGCATGCCCATAGAGGAATTGATATGAGTACAACCCTTTAAAAACGAAGACGAAGCATGTGGCTATCAGACGACTCTATGACCGGACGTTACTCTGACTACGAAGAGCTCCGACCGCTTGGCGAAGCAACGCATCTTCCCGACGATGAACTTACCAGCAGTGGCAACGGAGAGCCCCGACGGCAACGAGCGGGTAGAGCCAACGCAGGCTATCCAGACGCCACGACAGCAACGTCGGCCGAGTGTACCTCCTGTGGGACGTCGATTCCCGCTGGCCAGACGAAATGCCGGTTCTGTCTCACGAATCATCTCGATGCACCCACCGATGGACAGGACACCCCTGATTCGGAGTGTGATATCCTCCATGTCATCCACGCTCTCGTCGAGTCGCGGACGTTCTACGGCGCCATCGCGAAGGGATCTGCTGCGGCCTCTCTCCTCGCGAAATCGGAGTCCGACCCAGCGGTCGACGATTGCCAGCTCATCTACGACCTCGAGGAGGAGCCTGCAACGCAGTTTGCCGACCGATGGCCTTCACTCCCCTCCGCGGCACGGATAACAGCAGAGGGCGGCGCACAGTTGCTCGCGGCGGCGCGTGAGCGGACTGCGTGGCGAGGCCCGACGCAGTCGCCTCACGACGGCGAGCACGCGACGTTCCTCTACGACGAAACGGGAAGCGGGATTCGCGACGAGGAGCGTCTCGTGACCCTCCTCAAAAACGCAGACGGCGATATCTGGCTGGTGCCGGCAATTGCACTCCAGCGATCCGTCACCGACACCAGTACCGAGAGTCTGCGACACGCGAGCCCGAACAGAGATCACCTCGAGTGTCGGGAGTGCAATCGAGAGACTGAGCATCGATTCAACGAACTCGAAGCCGTCCCTGACGACGAGTGGGCCGGACAGCCGATGTGGGAGTGTCAGGTGTGCGGAACTCCTCGATACGGGCCGGAGCCTGAAGGAGATCGGTAGGCTGGAAGTCGAGATTAACCAACGAAAGAGTGGAGTTCTGGAATCGTTGGTTAACCGAAGACAAGTCAAGAACCATCTTGGAGATGTCTTGCTATCCGCCCCTGGCGTTTTTCCGCGCCGAAAATCGGCGGAGGCGTACACATGGACCCACGAGACACACCTGGTTACCGAATGCACCGCGCGCTCAGCAATCTCAACGATATCGATGTCGATCAATTGGATCCCGCCGACCGAGAACGAATCGACACAGCGCTCACGCTCCTAGAGCAGGTGAGTCTCCTCACTCGACCACCTGCCACGGAGGACGACGGCGTCCACGTAGAATCCTGATACACGATCCTCGAGTAGCGGATCTTCCTGGTTCGTCTCAGAATGCGTTTGTTATTCCCCTGAAAGGGGTGCGGGGCAGAAGAACGCCCCCGAGTACAACCCATGGCAACGCTCCAAGCAGCGACGACATCGACCGGCGCCATCGTATCGGATCCACAGGCAGTCCGCCAGCTCTGTGAGAATCATTGCTTCGGAACCCTCACCTGGGAAGTGGCCGAGGAGAGCGAACTCACCATCTGGGGCTACGATAGCTTCGAAGTGTACGAAGCCCGTGGCGATGGTCTCCCCGACTACGAGGGTGGGATCGTGACCCACGAGTTCCTCAGACAACTCGCCGAGTACATCGATGGCGACCAAGAGCTCGACATCCAGACGGCCGGGTACACGAAGTGTCGATTCCCGGTGCTCGCCTCACGGTACGTCGTTCGCGACGGAGAGGTCCTTCACGCCGATCTCAGCGGACTCGACCCGATTGACGAGTGACTGGTGAGGAACCCTTGGCGGGTGCAGAGGAGTCGTTTATCGGGGGCTAACGGGCTGAGCCCCACACTGGGGTTCGTGATTCCATGTCTGAACAACCACCCGACGACCCGTTCGAGGACTGTGAGCGAGGCCCCGATGCAATCCTCGGCACACAAATCTACGAAGATGTCCTGTTCACCGAGGAGACCGAAACGCCAGTGAACGTACTGACCGGCGAGACGCCCGAGCATGCGCAAGCGACCGTCGACGAGGCTCGAGCCTTTGCCGCTGGAATCGACAGTGATACCCCGCAGATCGCGCTGCAAGCGTCAGTCGAGGCACAGATCGAAACCGCCAGCAAACCGTACACCGCAGCGGCGTTCTTCCACTTCAAGGCAACCGGGTCACTCCAACGGCATCGCGCCTACCACGCGGCTTACGAGTCAGAGGCGTTTGCGGTCGATTTCGAGGCCGACTACGAATCCGGTGACCTGACGATTACCGTCGAGGAGGTCACACAGTCAGGGCAAGACACGTCCTAACGACCGCGTTCTCCGGTGGCGTTTGTTTTGCGCCGGCGATGAGTGCCGGCGCACCAAGCGGTGTAGCGGAGTACAGTCGCGTGCGTCGGCAGATAGAGGAGAACACCGATGCACATGGTCATTTACACGCTCGTAGAGGCATCGACACGAGACGACGCCCTCGCCACCGGAAAGACGGTGTTCGATCGACTCGTCGGCGCCGTCCCCCACGCAGGCGCTGTCTTCGACTACTACGTCTGCTTCGACGAAGACGAGACGACAGTCGCTGGAACAGCCCGCTGGGGCGAACTCCCGGTTGCAGCCACTGTGGAATCCGATGAGGGCGAAGAGCTGCTCGAACGCGGCTGGGACGCCACGAAGGAGGAGTTCCAGCGGAATCTCGACCGCGTGAAGGAGGCGCTCGACGAACGTAGCGACGAGGAGATCATGCGCGATGAAGACCTCGCCCGACACGCCTTCCACCAGATCGGCGCGTACGACGGGCCATCAGTCTTCCTGTACGACGAACATGGAAGCGGTATCCGACACCGAGGCCAGTTGGATCGGATTCTCGACGAGAGTGACGATCTCTGGATTGTGCCGGCGGACGTCCACTTCTGAGTGACCAAACCGGCCAGCTGATCCGTGACGCAGTGACCGCAGAGCGTTTTTTCGCCCCCTGAGGGGTGCGGGGGTGCTCGAACGAGTACCTTCGAACAGACCCATGAGTGGAACTATCGACTCACGATCGCTCGAACAGACACGCCCGAGGGATGACCGCGACGTCGTCTACGTCGGCTACCGACAGCGCGGACGCGCCGTCGTGGAGAAGCTACCTGGACAAGAACAGCTCACTCTAGAGCGGAGTCTCGAGATGGCGAACCACAGCCCCTCGGGCTTCGAGTGGGGATACGGTGGCAGTGGCCCGGCGCAACTCGCGCTCGCGCTTCTGCTGGATTATACCGACGACGAGCAAGTTGCGCTAGCGCAATACACCGAGTTCAAAAACGAGGTCGTGAGCCAGTTGGACTGCACTGGTCGCGACGGGCGCTGGCGACTCACCGGCAGTGACATCGACGCAGCCCTTCGCGAAATCTCCGATGGAGCCGTCGCACCGTCTATCTGAGCACCGATCACCGAGAGTCTCACATGTCGGAACACACCCAGCCGTCTCGTGCGGATGTCGAATCGTCAGGGAACAGTGAGCAGCCGTCACAAACGGAGCACGTCGAGCGCACTGACGTCGGTGTCTCGCTGACCGTGAAGCTCAAACGCGGAACCGGGACACGAGATGAAGACCAGATCAAGGCCAAGGTGAAAGCGAAAACGCTGGAAGATGCCCGGGAGGACATGGAGACGCTTCGAGCGTACATCCACGACCTCGCCGAGGACGTCCGCCAGATCCAGCCAGCAGACCCACACGAAGAGTAAATCTTTTGGTTGTTGCACAGAATTGTGTAGCTATAGGATGTACGAAGCGTGTGGCGAGAAGGAATTCAAGGTGCTCCTCGCGCTCGATACGGGGGACTCCATCTCGGGCGTCGCGCGGAAGATCGACGAGAACCGGGAGACGATCCGTCGCGTCGTGAACCGCATCGAGGAGGCCGGGTACGTCGCGTACGATGACGGCCTCCAGCTCGTCGATCAGACGCTCCGTGACGTCGGTCTCGAGTTCCTGGCCGTGGCAGCAGACACCTCGCCGCCATCGATCCCGGAGGCGTACGTCCTCCCACAGTTCGCTGGCATGGACTACGCATTCACCGCTATCGATGCCGTCTACGTCTGGACACGCGGTGGCTACCAGGTCGCCCGCGACCCGGAGGACTATCCGCTGTTCATCGCTGTTCGCGAGCAGGACGTCGACGCCTGGACAGCGTTCTTCGACCGATTCGGGATTCCGGTCGCACAGGAACGACAACCGGCCGACGACCTCGATGGTGCGATACAGGTTGTTCTCGAGCCGCGGTCACAGATCGAGGCCGAGATGGTCGACGGCCGGCCCGTCATCCCGCTCCAAGAGACCGTGGCGTTCGCAAACGAGTACTACGCGACCTTCGAGTCGGCACTCGACATGCTCGGCCGAATGTACGACGACGTCGACACTGATGCGACCTACCGCATGGAGCCAGCCTAAGTATGAGCCAGGAAGACCGAAGTGAGGCACTCATCGAAGTGCTCGAAGAACTAGAGCAGTCAGAAATTGGGTTCGTCCTCGTTGGCGGATACGCGATCAGTCAGTTCGAACCACGGTTCTCGACCGATCTCGATCTCGTCATCGCACCGGACGACTACGACGAAGTCGTTGCATTCCTCCAACAGCATGGCTTCGAACGGACAGCGGAGTTCGACGTCCCAGCAGAGGAAACCATCTACAACCGGGAAATCGAATGCTTCGAGCGAACCGAAGGACTACCCCACCCGGTCGGCGTGGACATCCTTGTGAACGGCCTCGGCTGCCGACAGACCGAAGCAGAGTGGTCGTTCGACTATCTGCGCACGCACAGTTCCCCGACGACGATTTCAGGCGGTACTCGGTCAACGACTGCACGAGCAGCTGCCGGCGAGGTCCTCGTCGCCGCGAAACTCCACAGTGGCCGGAAAACAGATCTCGCAGATGTCCTTGCTGCGATTCCCTCGATCGATTTAGATCGAGTCGAGACACATCTGCATCGCGGAGATGCTGATGCCCTTCGGCAACAGCTCAGTGACGCACACGCGTTCATCGAAGAGGGTGGGCTCGATCACCGGTTCAAGAGTCTGTTCGGCCAATCATCGGCCTCGGCCGAAGACATCGAGACGCTTCTCGAATTCCTCGATCAACAGCAGTAGTGGGGCAACCCTCACCGCGAGTCCTGCATCGGACAGTGTCTGTCCGTGTCTGTCGCTGAGAAAGTACGCGAAACGGAGAGCGAACTGGCGCTGTTTTTTCGTCGCCGAAGCAGGGGCGGAGGCGACAGTCAGTGAGCAACTCTTCAGAGCAATCCACGGTATCGAGCGGTCTATCACCGGAACATCGTCTCGAACCACCGAATGCGCGACTCATCAACGCTGGCATCGTGACGATCAACAACATGGAGATGCTGCGAGCCTGCGTCGCCTACGAGAACGCGAATCAGAAGCGAGTCCAGATCCTTCGGCGGCTCGAACATCGGGCCAGCGAGCTCCGGTCTCAAGAGGATTGAGACGGCGCTCGTGGGCAGTTTTTCGGAGCCTCCAGTGGGTGGAGGCTCGATTCACATGAGCGACCGACCAAAGATTGAAATTCAGCAACAGACCGCTTTCGGCGAGGATGGCCAGCTCGAAGTGACTGAGACGAGCGTCGAAACCTCGCTCGAGGACTTCGGTGCGGACGTAGATCACCGCGATCGTGATTCGCGGCTCGACCGGCCGGAGGCGAGTGAGTTCGGCGTCGACGACCGTCCGGGAGTAGAGCACTCGTCCGAGGGTGATCAGTCTAACCTCTTCGCCGATACTGCCGAGGATCAGCAGACACTTGCTGGCGACGATGCAGCCGATCGCTGTCTCTTCGAGGAGTAACCAACAGTCAGTTCGTTCGACTGGCTGTGTTGGGTAATCGTTGGTGAGGACGCGATATCGACTCACGAGACCAATCAATACCCGAATCAAGCGACTGCGAGCCTCCCAAACGCGGAGGCACCAGTACCCATGCCACGAATTACAAATTGGGTGCGTGAGAGCCGTACCCCGAAACTAGCGTATCGGAACACAGAGACCAACGCACATGCGGTGCTTCACCGAGCGCCGGACACGTACATCCACAAGTGGCGGGCTGCGATTCTCGTCGATGGCTATCCGGTGTGGACGCGCGGATTCGCGACGAAGGAAGCCACATCGCTTCGCGATGAACTCCGAAAACGGCCCCAGCCTGAACTACCCTGTCCAGAGTGTCCGAACGACGACGTCGTCGTCGGCCAGAAGAGTGCCGACGGCGCGAAGGTCCAACGGTGGTTCGAGTGTCGAGAGTGTGGCTACGAAAGCCGCTCAGCGATCATCTACGGCCCCGAGCGCTGACTCTCAACGGTTAGAGCAGATAACGGCGGAGCACTCAGTGGAATCGAATTGACCGGTGGGTTCAAGTCGCTGCGTAAGGAATTCTTACGTAGAACTGCCAATGAGTACTGACGACCCTGAAGTCACGACGGTTACCTCGAAGGGACAGATCACGATCCCGAGTCGGCTTCGCGAGCAGTTCGGCCTCGAAAAAGGGACGAAGCTGATGGTCGTCCCGACAGACTACGGTCTGGTCTTGAAGAAACTCGAACTCCCCTCGGTCGAAGAGTTCCAGCACCGAGTCGAAGAGCGATCGGAAGAGGTCGATCTCTCCATGGATGAGGTCACTCAGTTGGTCCACGACGCGCGGAGCGCCGATGAATGAGAGCCGTTCTCGATACGAACGTCCTCATTTCAAGCGTCATCGCAACTGGTGTCCCCCACGACGTGGTCGTCAGGGGGTTCAATAGCGAGTATGAGATTATCGTGTCCGTCGCGACGCTGACTGAGTTTCGAGAAACGCTGTTGAAATACCCAGAGAAGTTCCACATGGACGAAGAAGACGTCCAGCAGGAGGTCGAAACAATCCGGTATTACGCAGAGTTCGTCGACCCAGACGAGGACATCACAGCGGTTGATGATGATCCCGATGACGACAAATTTCTTGAGGCCGCCGTGGCGGGTCACGTGGACTATCTCGTTTCTGGCGATCGGCATCTACTCGATCTCGACTCCTTCCAAGGGATCGACATTGTCGACCCGAGAACGTTCTACGAGTATCTGACCGCCCGCTAGTCAACGTGTACTGGTGTCGGCGACCCACGTCGTCAGAGATCAATCACGTAATCCATGTACTCTGATACAGCGGGTAGAATACAGGTGGTGGCCACTCTATCGCTGAACCCACCGAAAAGTGGTATATTGCCGTCTTATGTAGCGACGCTGAATTCGTCGAACAGCGCGATGACCCGCTGTTCGATTTCGTCACGGATTTCGCGCACTCGCTCCAAGTCCGCTCCATCGGGATCGTCGAGCGCCCAGTCGCGCACCTCGACAGCACTCCCAACCTCGCCGACATCCAGCGTGGAACAGCCCATCGTCGCAACGTAATCACACGATTGGAGTTCGTCAATCGTGATTTCACGCGGTGTTCGATCAGAGAGGGCGAACCCCGCTTCGTCCATCACCTCGATTACTTCCTCATGGACGTGGTCGGCCGGATGCGTCCCGCCAGTCAGGATTTCGACGCGGTCGTCGAGACCACGGCGGTCGCGTTCTCGCTCTGCGAACGCCGTGGACATCTGGGAGCGGCCAGCGTTCTGGACGCACATGAAGGCGATACGAATCGGCTCAGCCGAATCAGTATTCGTGGACATTGGCTTGTGTGGTGATTAGTCGTCGTTCGTGGTCGGTTCAGGAGCGGATGGTCCGGGACTTCCAGTCTCGGAGTCAGTCCAGTCGAGTTTCCGCTGGAAATAGAGGGCGACGTTGACCAGCGCGAGTAAAACCGGCACCTCGATGAGCGGACCAATGACGGTCGTGAAGGCAACACCGGAGCCGACGCCGAACACCGCGACCGCGACTGCTATCGCCAGCTCGAAATTGTTCGAGGCAGCCGTGAAGCCAATCGCTGTCGTCGTCGAGTAGTCCGCACCGATGCCCCGGCCCATGCCGAAGCTCACGAAGAACATCACCACGAAGTAGATCGTCAGCGGCACTGCAATCAACAGGACGTCTGCAGGCGCGGCGATGATGTTCTCGCCCTGCGTGGCGAACATCACGATGATGGTGAACAGCAGCGCGACCAGCGTCAGGGGGTCGATCTTCGGGATGAACACCTCGTCGTACCACTCCTCGCCCTTGGTCCGTGTCCCGATATAGCGAGTGAGGAACCCTGCCGCGAAGGGAATACCGAGGAAGACGACGATCGCCTCGAACACCTGCATCGGCGTGATGTCGAAGGTGGTGATGCCAGCGACGAGTGTCTCCATCCCCAGTAGTGGGGGCAGGAACAGCGCGAAGAACCAGACGTACACCCCGTAGGTAATGATCTGGAACAGGCTGTTGAACGCGACCAGCCCGGTCACGTATTCGGTCGAACCCTCGGCGAGTTCGTTCCAGACCAAGACCATCGCGATACACCGGGCCATCCCGATGAAGATGAGGCCAAGGAAGAATTCGGGGCGAGCCGGCAGGCCGGGAACGAGCCCGCTGAAGAAGACGACTGCGAGCGTGAACATCAGCGTCGGGCCGATGAGCCAGTTCTGGATGAGACTCAGCCCGAGCACCCGCCAGTTGCTGAACACTGTCGCGAGCTGTGAGTAGTCCGCCTTCGCCAGCGGTGGGTACATCATCACAACGAGGCCGATTCCCACGAGGTGGAGATTCTGGATTGGCTCGGTCACTGACGGGGCGACGTAGCCCAGTCCCACGCCAATCGCCATCGCACCGAAGATCCAGACGGTGAGATACTTGTCGAGGAAGTCCATCGACCGCGGGTCACCACAGCTCTCACAGTCGCAGTTCGGCCCGTGCTCGTGGGCGTCGACGTTACTCATCGCTCACGCTCCCTTCGAGGACGGTCACGAGGGCGACTGCGCGGTTGGTCGCCCGGTACTTCTTCCAGCGACCGTCCTTTCGCCCGTCGACGAGGCCCGCGTCGACGAGTGCCGAGAGAGCATGACTTAGCCCGCTCTCACTCACGTCGACGACCGCGTGCAACTCGCAGACGCAGAGTTCCTCCTGGGCCGCCACGAGCACACGAACGAGCGTGTAGCGCGTCTCATTGGCGAGTGCCGAAAGGACGTCGAGTTCAGCATTCACCTGCGGTGCTCCGAGTGCTGCTTCGAGGGTGCCGAGTTCGTCGAGCCGACGCTCGACGTCCTCGCTGCGACACTCCCCGAGTTCGTCATCGAGATAGCGTCGTAATCGATCTGTGGCTTGTGCCATTAGCATCTAGTTGAGAGACGACTCAATTAGTGCTTTCGCTTACGAGCGAACACATCCGAACAACGAGCCTCACATAACCATATATAGGCGTATGATTGAAGACCGGTCGAACTAAGTTAGTTGAACAACGAGACAACTAACAGATGTCGAGCGAATCAACCACCCGAACCCGTGTTGTCTCGCGTGCAAGTGAAGCTACTCGCAAACAACGTGACGGAACTGAGTTTACGGGCGCATTCGGCCAGCGAACCGGTGATTCGGATCTCCTCTTTGTCGAGGGGCAGCTCCCGGAACGGGATGGAACAGTGGAAAGCGATGACTCTGCGTCGAAGCAGCTGGAACTCTGCCTGGAGAACCTCGAATCCGTCCTCGCTCAGCACGGGCGGACCGTTGAGAACGTGCTCCAGGTCACGCTCTACCTCGCGGACATGGACGCGTACGAGCAGGTGAACGAGACGTACGAGCAGTACTTCGAGGAGACGTATCCCGCGCGGACAACGGTCGGCGTCTGTGAACTGCTCGGCGGTGCCGCAGTCACCGTCGACGCCGTCGTCGCCGTCGAATAACGACAACAGACGGCTGCGAATACCATACGAGGGCTGTTTCTACCAATGAAGAGTGTCGTCAGAGTGCCGGGATCGACGACGTCCCGGTATTGGTCGAGGGCGATGAAGGCGTGAGTCACGCATTCTAATGTAGGGACTCAGACGATGAAGACGTTGAACACGACACCAACGACGACTCCAATCGTGACGACAGTACCAGCGTAGACGAATAACAGCCGGCGCTCGAAGAGCTTATTCAGTAGAATCAGGTTCGGAATGCTCACGCCCGCGCCACCGACGACGAACGCGAGGACAGTCCCGATAGCAATCCCCTGTTCACTCAGGGACGCCGCGATGGGGAGCATCCCGCTGAGGCTGATGTAGACCGGCGCACCGGCCACCGCCGCCAGTGGCACGGCCAGCGGATTCTCCGACCCGAGGACGGCGTGGAGCACGTCGACGGGAACGACACCATGAATCAGCGCCCCGAGCGTCATCCCCAGAATCAAGTACGGGAGCGTATCGACGAAGAACGACCACGCTTCACGTGCGGCCGTCTCGACGTGCTGTCTGTGCGTCTGGTTCGCCGTAACTGGACTACCTGCACAGCAGTCAGCCGTCCCACCGTCCGTTGCGACGGCCTGGTTCGTCTCTTCGACGACACGGACATCTTTGACGTGCTCGACCAATCCGAGCCGTCCGATGACGATGCCACCGATGACAGCGGCAACGAACGTGATGAGGACGTAGTAGACAGTGACTTCAATTCCGAAGAGGCCGATAAGCAGGAGGATAGCGATCTCATTGACGAGGGGCGATGCGAGCAGGAACGAGAACGCGAGTCCGAGCGGTGCCCCTGCTTGGAGCAACCCGGCGAGGACGGGAACCGTCGAACACGAACAGAACGGCGTGACAGCTCCTAATCCAGCGGCAGCGACGTTGCCGGTTCCTTCATCGTGGCCGCGGAGCTTGCGCTCGACTTTCTCCGGGGGTAGGTACTCTTGCGCGAGGCCCACGAGGAACGAAGCCCCGATGAATAGCGGGACGAGAATGACGGCGAGGTGGAGGAAGTAGTCCCAGGAATCCAAGAGTGCCTCGCCAAGACCTGGTGGAAGCATCTTAGGCGTCCTCCTGGATCGCGTGAGCGAGGTCGAGTAGTTCGAAGACCGCGGTGTCGGCGATACGGTAGTAGCTCCACTTCCCCTTCTTCCGCGATTTCACCAGGCCTGCCTCTTTCAGCTTCCGGAGGTGCGTGGCGACGGTCGATTGTGGGGCGTCGAGGACGACCTGTAATTCACAGCCACAGCACTCTGAATCACGGAGCGCCTCGAGAACGCGGAGTCGATCTTCATTTCCGAGGGCTTTGAAGACAGTCTCCTGACCGGCGACATCCTGTTCAGATGGCCGGACGTCTTGTAAGGCGGCAATCCGGGCCGCTGGATCATCGTAGAGCCGTTCGAGTGCATCCTGGGCATCCTCCGGCGGTGACTCTGTTTCAGACATATTGGAATTGTACGGTTTGGTTTATTCGCAGCAGGGTTCCGACTCGGATTCTGCGGAGTCAGATTGGTCTTCTTCGATAGTGGGGCCGCAGCAATCTGCCTCATCATCCTGGTTGTAGCGGTCTACGAGCCGATTCCAGATGCGATCGAGAGTGCTCTGAGCCATCACCATCATATTGTATTTTCTCGATTCGTCTTAAAGATTGGGACTCATTCCCCGAGCGGGGTCCGACGAACACGCAAGTCTGTCGTGACAGTCGAAGGGGTGTTAGTTGAATTAACCAACAAGAGGCCGTTTCACTGCTGCTGTTGGTTAACACTGGGTGCGACTGGTGGTTTTTGAGCGCCCGAGAGGGGCGCGGGCGCGAGCAGACGTGCCCCCAGAGGTGACCAGAATGGAAGATGCAGACCAGACGACAGCGTACCGGCTAACGATTACCGTCGACGGCGTCGATCTCCCCGTCGACGAGGACGTGCGCCATGCACTCCTCGACGATATTCGCGTAGCGGTCCGAGACCGGCTCGGGGAGCGTCACGGCGTCGAGGTCGACCAGGACGATATCACCGTCGCGACGGGCTATCGGTATGTACAGGTTCCGGCAGAGTGTCCGCTCTGTAGCGAGCGTCTCGACCTCCTGAGCGTCCACCTTGATAACGAGAACGGCGCGTACGCAAGTGCGATGTGTTCCAGTGTCCACTGCGAGTGGAGCGGTGACGCCGTCTATCGAATCGTCGATCTCGAGGGCAGTGAAAGCGACGCCGTCGAGAGCAGTGTCCTGACCGGCGATATCACGCCGAATTACTCTCCCTACTGATGAATTCGATGGAAGACACATCCACGTTCACGCGTATCGAGCCGATCTGCCCCCGTGACGACTGCGAATCTCACCTTGGCATCGGGAAACCCATCTACGCTGGTGAGCAGACCGACATTGCCTACGCCGATGTGTGGTGTCTCGACGAGGAATGCTCGTTCACTGCCTGCGCGCAGTTCGCACTCGTCGATCTTCTTCACGAAGAGGCAGACTCACAGACGAGTCTCGTCCACGCCGGAGAGATCGAACCACTTGAGGCACGATATCAGCTGTGAATTAACCAACATCAGGAGCGGCAAAGCTGCTATTGTTGGTTAACGTGGTGTTGTTTTTGCGCCCGGGAGAGGGGCGCGAGACGACGCAGTCGCGGATCGATGAGCGTTCTTGATTCGAGGTGACCGAAATGAAAGACCCAAAGTCCAGAACCATCTTCGCTGGCGTCGACGGACGTACCGACACCGAACTCCCTGAGTGGTATCGGGAGCGTCGCGGAGGCGTAGAGTCCGTGACGTTCGCGGAGGCGATCCGAGACCTCCCCCAGGCCGTCGAGACCACCGTGGCGTACCAGAACCCATTCACCGACGAGTGGGTCGAGACGGAGCGCTTCAACGCGCTCGTCGAGCCGAGTCGAGCTCGTGAACAGGCGACCGCAGGGGAGGCTGAAATGGATTCTCTCTTCCATATCCCGACCGACTCGTACTCGATCATCAACCCGGTCGACGTGTACGGCCCGCTGGAAGAGATCCTTCGCGAGGAGACCATCGATGGGACGCCGCTGGGCGACGTGATGTTCGGGGAAATTCGGCGCTACCGAGGTGGGGGCGAAGTCCACATGGACATTATGTTCGATGGCCTCGAGGTGCGCCTCCCCGGCCGATCAGACCCGATCACGATGGGCGTCACGTCGGGCTACGACTTCTTCGGCGAGCACGCCGTCTACGTGGAGGGGTTCGCCCAGGACGGCTACTGCTCGAACACGATGCGCTCGCTCACCGACAAGGAGGTCATCAAGCACGTCGGCGGCGTCCGGAACTTCCGGATCTGGTGGGAGGAGATCCTCGCACAGGTCGAACTCGTCGCCGACGACCTCTTCGAGTTCATTCGTGACGCTCAGGAGATCGACCTCGACTTCTCGGAACTCCCGTTCACCGTCACAGAGTTCTACAGCCTGCTGGGCTTCCCGGACTACCTGGCCGAGCGCGCTGCAGGCGATGCAGAAGCAAATGCGGCATCATCCTTCGAGATCGATGTGTGGACGCTACATTCCGGCGACACGTACGCGCTGACGCATTTCTTCCAGGGCAAGGAGGGAGCGTCCCTCGATCAGTACGTCGGCATCGTCAACGACATCCTGTTCAACCCCGAAGGCACCATCGAGCGCGTCAGTGACGACCTGCAAGAGAGGGTCGACCAGTTCGAGGAACGCGAGGATGCGCTCCGCGGGTGGTTCTAGGACGCGATGAGCTGACCCTACAGCTTCTCGGTCTATCACATTACTCAACACGCTAACTCGAGAATATCCACCACATGAAATGAATCGTCACCCCGGTACTACTCTGTGATCCCCCGGGTGAGCGCAGACGCCAGCATCATTCAACGAGCGAGTGAGTCGGACCGAACTTCCGGTCAGGAGTGTTACAGCACTGACGAAGAAGAGTGCGCCGAGTGGCGATGACGGAGCTACAAACGACCAATAGAGTGGGCTGGCCGACACCCCCAGAATTGCGCTCGCGATGGCATACACAGCGGGACCACAGCAACAGCACGCGGTTGCACCAGTGGTCGCCACCGCCCCGCCACCACCGACCGTCGAGGAGAGTTCGATATCGCGTTGCCAGACCGTCGTCATGAGGGCCGTATTGACGCCGATGAGGACAGCGAGTAGCCCGATGACCAGCGCCGTTCCGATCGAGAGTCCACCGAAGAGTGGAATCGATGGAATGTAGAACTCGATGGCTGGCCAGATGACAAGCGGATTCGCGAACGAAGCTGTCGTCACGAACGACTCCGTCGGCGCGTTCACGCCCTCGTCGGGATTGACTGTGAACAACCCGGCCGAAAACAGAAAGAAGACGGTGAACAGCGCAGCGACGATTCCGCCGACGCGTCGAGAGAACTGGTCGACCACGGCGGTGGAGAGGGCCGGGGAGACATCGCGCCAGAAGATATAGCCGATGACGAGCGGGACGACGGCGACGAGCAGATAGCCTAGCGGATGCGTGTATCCCGCCCTCGGCATGACGGCAGGGTAGAGCACCCAGAGGCCGAGCAGCGTTCCGAGCAGTGTATATCGCGGGCGCTCCGGCCAGCGGACAATCCCCACGACGAGACTCGCAATCAGGATGCTGACCCCGACGATGCCAGCGAGGATCGGGTACCACTCGAGGGCGGTCGGCGTCGTCCCGATCGGTTCGATCTGGATCTGTATCACTGCGGTCGAGCCGATCATTGCGACCACCGTCCCGAGGAGGAGACTTTTGATCGTTCGCCGCGGGGCACCCGCCCAGCGCGTCCGTCCGAAGTGGATGCTAATCCCGACGATACCCACACCGAGCAGTGTGATTCCCAGAAAGATCCAGTGTGGGGTTCCGGCGTGAGTGCTCCCACCGTGCGCTGCCGCGGTCGGGGCCATCGACAGGCTAGCGAGGGTGAGGAGGGTGGTCGCCAGCACACGCCGCGGAGTTAGACAGAGCACTCTGTCACCCCGTTTGCGTTCTGCGTCGCTGCGTACACCAGTACGAGCGTGGCCCCGGTCAGAATCTCCACCTCGTATGTCGCCATAACGCCCTGGATGAAGCCACTCACGCCGAAGGCCGCGGGAAATACGCCGACGACGGACGCAGCGAGTATAGGGAGTAGCGGCGAACAGCAGAGTAGCGGTGGCAAGACGCTGCCGACGAACCCTGTCGTGGTCGTCGCTGAACTGGCTGAGCCACCGAGGCGTATCGTGTACGCCGTGAACGACACGATAACGGCTACCAACCCGGCCATGATGACGGAGAACGTCGCGAGCGTCGGCGTCAGCAATCTCAGCGACACCAGGCCGACCCGTCCCCCTGTGTACGTGGCAGGGAGCGTGAAGAGGTAGAGCGTGGCGAAGACCACGAACGTCGCCGCCCCGATGGCCCGGTATTTGCGCTGCGAGAAGACGATACTGGACGCCCTGCTCCAGGACTCGATTTGGTTTCGAAGGGTGTCGTCTATCTGGTGTTGACTCACGTCATTCACCCGCGATTGGTTCCGGGGAGCGATTCCGGTTCTGTTCGATGAACTCGACAATCCGTTCTCGGTCGAACGACTGGAGTTTCATGAGCTGACCCCAGGAGGCGACGGCGAGTGGCGCATCGTTCTCGCTGCGTTGCGTGATAACGACGCTCTTTGGATAGTCCGTGGCGAGTTGCTGTAACTGCGAGAGGGTGCTGTCACTCACGTTCTTGTGCGTGATCCAGATGCCGCCGTGTTCCAGATTGTGTACCACGCGTTCGTCAGGGAGCGCCTGGTCGTAGAACCCCCACTCCGCCGGTCTGGAATAGTGCCAGCCCGAGGTTGGCGGGTTCGAGTTGTACTCGGGATGGTTGGCACCCTGCTGGATATGCTCGGCAGGTTGAATCTCGATCGATTCCCCGGGTCGGTCACCGCCCGGATTTTCGGCTTGTGCGAACTGGATGATTCGGTCTATCCTCGCGGCCGGCGCCGCGGTCTTCGCCTGGATCGTTCCCTCTGCATCGATGAGCCAGAAGATGTCCGGTCGGTCCTGTGGATTCCAGACGCGGGTCGATTCTGCCGAGAGGTCCCCCCACACCCAGTTGTCTGCATCGACGAGTTCCGGTGCGTTCTGCTGGGCGAACTCGGAGACCGACGGGCCGTCGTAACCCGCGTTCCCGTCGGTCTTTAGCCCGAGGAAGGTCACGTCTTGTAACTTGTCCTTGTTCGCCTGGAGTGCTCGTGCGCCCTCTTTACACGACGGACACCACGTGGCGAAGACCCAGAACATCACTTTCTGGCCCCGGTAGTCGGCCAGTTGTTTCTCCTCGCCGTCGACGGTGGTGAACGTGGCAGGGGCCGCGGTCGCCCCGGGACTCGTCCCCCCACGCTCCCGCGATACAGAACTGGCAGACGATCCGAGCAAGCTATCTGCAGCGACGCCGCCGAGTCCGGCGGTGGCGATGGCCCCACCGGCGAGGAGTTTCCGCCGGCTAAGTCTAGTATTCGTTACAGCATCGATGGGACCCTGGTGGGCCAGCCGGTTCCCGAACGTGAGCGGGCCGACCGCCTCCTCGAGCCGGTCACGGGTCTCCCGGGACAATGCCTCGGCGTGAACGGCCAGCTGGTGGGTGAACAATGCGTTCTGGGTGTCGAAGTCCGCACCACAGACGTGGCATGCCCCGTGTGCGTTCCACGTGTGGTCGTGGACGGCCGTCTCGCTCGCAAATCGCTGGTCGCAGACCGGACAGACGGTCCCGTCACCGACCTTGGATTCGGCCCGCTTGCGGTCTTCCGCCGTGAGGTCGTCCTCATGGGCCTCCAACCAATGGGTATACAGCACCGCTCGGTCCTCGAATGAGGCCCCGCAGTGGTGGCAGACGCCGTGAACGTCCCACGCGTGGTCACGGGTACTGGTTTCTCTCGGGAAGCTCTCTCCGCAGACCGGACAGTTGTTCCTTCCCGTCATCCGTGGTATCCCCGTCGGCGAACAATGACTCCGATGACGAGCAGTGGCAACGCTGTCGCGAACACAGTCGCGAGGATGCCACCCAACCCACCGGAAGTACCCCTCGCAGCCGTCGCGCCAGCAGCTGTCCCGCCAGCGACGGCGGCACCACCGGCGAGGGTCGCAAGGCCGATACAACAGAGGCTTATCGCACCGGCGACTCCGAGGAGGCCCCAGGCGGAGCCGTCACCCGAGGGTGCCATGGCTCACCCCCTCTATCCGATGGTAGCTGATCGCCAGCAGTCCCGCGAGCATTCCACCGAGACCGACGGCGAGGAGATACGTCAGCCCGGTCGAGAGGCCGACTGCAGCCGCGATGCCACCGAGTATCACTGCTCCGCCGAGTAACTCGATGGCGAGACAACAGACAACGGCGCCTCCGACCCCCGCGTACGGCAGCCACGACCATTTACTCGTCATGGTCATCTGAATCGGTAACGATCTCGCAACCGATGACGCTCTCGATGTTCTGGCGGATGCAGTCGTCGGCGAGCGAGAGCATTTCGACGGCCTCTGGGCGACTGACTTCGTAGTACTTCTTCCGGCCGTCCTTCTCGGCGTCGACGAGTTGGCAATTCTTGAGACACTGAAGGTGGTGTGAGACCAGATTCGTCTTTAGATCCGTTTGATCACAGATCTCAGTCACGTTCAACGGCTCGTCGCTCTCGATCAGCTTCTGGAAAATCCGTAATCGAGTTGGGTCGCTCAACGCTCCGAAGATATTTGCCCGTGCGTCGTTCACGTCTGCATTCGATTGGAGGAGCTGAACACTCATTACAATACTCACTGGACTATTGCCATATAGGCTTTTGGAGTTATACTGCATTAAGGGAGGGCCTCTTCTACGATCCTCCGCAATCCCTATATAACGTAATACTCTAACGAGCATTAGAATGGATGGAACAGGCGAATATGATCTCGTGATTCTCGGTGGCGGCGCAGCAGCGTTCGCCGCTATCACCGAAGCGAGTAGTCGTGGGCTTTCAACGGCGATGGTCAATACTGGACTGCCTATTGGCGGAACCTGTGTCAACGTCGGCTGTGTCCCCAGCAAGCATCTACTGGCCGTCGGCGAGAGCGCCTTCGCTTCTCGGGACAACCCGTTCGACGCCGTCCAGTACAGCAAAGACGAGCCGACCGTCGACTGGGGAGCCGCGCTGGACGGCACCGACAACCTTGTCGAGCAATTCCGGCAGACGAACTACGTTGACGTCGCCGAGCATTACGATACAGACATCTACGAGGGATACGGCAAGCTGGTCGATGATACAACCATCGAGGTAGTCGACGGTGCGGACGAGGGTGCGCGCATCACCGGGGAGAAAGCGCTCGTTGCCACCGGGAGCGCACCGTGGGCGCCACCCATCGACGGCCTCGACGATGTCGACTACTACACGAGCGAGACCATCCTCGACGAGCGTGATCTCCCCGAGAGCATCGTCATCATCGGTGGCGGATATATCGCGCTCGAATGGGGCCAGATCCTTCACCGCGTCGGCGTCGACGTGACCATCCTCCAGCGCTCCGAGCGCGTGCTCTCGGCCATGGAGGGGCAGCTCGGCCGTGAGATGCAGCGGGCATTCGAGGAAGAAGGGATCAACGTCGTGACCGATAATGACGTCCGGCAGGTTCACTCGCCAGTCGCAGACGGCGGCGCTGAGGCCGTCCAAGAGAGGATCGCTGTTGAAACCGAAGTCGACGGTGACGAACATACCTTTAGAGCGGAGGGCCTGTTCGTCGCGACCGGCGTCCAGCCCAACAGCGAAAACATCGGGCTGGAAGCGGTCGGGGTTGAGACCGACGCTGACGGAACAATCCGCGTCGACGAGTACTTCCAGACGACCAACCCGGATATCTATGCCGCGGGCGACGTCATCGGCGAACCCGAACTGGAGACCGTCGCCGCCAAAGAAGGCAACCACGGCGTCAAGAATGCCTTCGGCAGCGTGGAGCGAAGCTCCGCGGGCCATTCGAGCGGGCAGAGCCCGCGAGAAGACGACGAAGGCGTCACCATCGACTACGATGCAGTTCCGGCGGTCGTGTTCACGAGCCCTGAGGTCGCTTCAGTGGGGATCACCGAACTGGAGTACATGGACGAGCACGGGACGTGTTCGTGTCGCACCGTCCAGATGGAGGACATCCCGCGGGCGAAGGCCGTCGAGAACACTGACGGGCTCGTCCAAATCGTCAAACACCACGAAACCGACGAGATCGTCGGCGTCCACATGGTCGCTCCCCGCGCCGCAGACATGATCATGGAGGCGACGCTCGCCGTGAAATTCGGGCTCACCGTCGACGACATCATCGACACCATTCACCCGTTCCCGACGTTCAGCGAAGCGTTCAAACACGCTTGCCAGGCGTTCCGACGGGATACCTCGACGATGAGCTGCTGTGTGGAGTAACTGGGCTCTATCGAAACCCTCAGATATTGGTAGTTTTGGGCTAGCGTTTTGTCTATCCTGGAAGTCAGTGCAGAGGAGAAATCAGTAGTCCTACTCGGTTTTGCAGGGATTTGGAGCCTCCTATGAAGTCCCCCAGCTAGCTGGGAGCAAGCAACACCGCTCGCTAGCCCATCTCTTACCTTGCAATGGGAACTGAACCCCAGACCGACGACCGTATCGACCTGCCGCCCGACTTCGCGGATCACCTCGCGGCGGTGGGCAATTTCGAGACGCCTCCGGAAACGATGGACGACTACTGGGCCAGGTTCGCCGAGCAGCTTGCGGCGAGCGACCAGACCATCGAGCCGGAAGATCTGTACACGGAGAACCCGACCCGTCACGAAGTCCGCGTAAACGACCATATCCGGTACTCGCCGTGCATCTTAGATGCGCTCGGGGCCGCGGTGATGGAGGACCAGGACCCGGTGACCGTCCGCTCGGTTGACCCTGTGACCGGGACGCCGGTCACGTTCACCGTCGACGACGGGACCGTGGACGTCACCCCTGAAGAGGCCGTGATCACATTCGGGATCGCTGCGACCATCCCTGAACTCGAAGACAGCGATGAAACCATCTTCAGCTGGATGCTGCAAGCCGAGACGCCCAGTCTTACGAACACGTTCTGCCAATACATCAACGCGTTCGAATCCGCAGACACCTACGAGCAGTGGGCCGCAGAAACTGACGGAGAAACCGTCCCGTTTCAACCAGCGGCAGTCGGGACGCTAGTACGGCGGTACGTGGTCCTCGACTAGCCCAGAAGGGATTCGAGGAGATTGTGTTCCGCTCGCTGGAGGTGTTCGGACACCGTCGAATCGTCCACGCCGAGGTCGGCCGCAACCTCCGCCGTTGACGATTTGCGGGGCACGTCGTAATACCCGAGTTCGTACGCGACGTCAAGCACTTCGTGCTGTCGATCCGTCAGTACATCCATGGGCGTCTCCTGGATACGGTAGTCCTGCAGTTTTTCTAAGGTGATATTTTGTCCAGCAGCCTGCAAGTCAGCGAGCATAGCACTGAGTTCCTCCTGTGAGCCAGTCTGCTCGAACGAGAACCCCTGGCTGTGTACCTCGGCCCATTCAGTCCGCGTCATTACGTCAGCATCGACACCGACCCTGTCTAACTGTTCAGCCACGTTCATCTCGACGAGATAGACATGCTTCGATCCCTCGTCCGCTACGCATTCCCACCACTGGATCGTCTTGAGTTCGTCCAGCCGGTGTTCGTCCAGTTGCTCTTCGACGTGGATTCGGGACACGCCGCGCGGCCCCTCGCACGAGAGGATTTCAATGTCGAGTAACCCGGCATCCTGAAAGACCGCGAATCCGTACTCGGCCAGTGTTTCGTGGTCGACGCTGAGTACCGCCTGGCGCATGACGCTAATATTACTGGCACAGCAGAATGAACCCACCGCCCAGTAGACTGGGCATGACTACATACGATTCTACCACTGGTCACTCTAAAACAGTGTTCTATCTACACATCTGCAGACAGCAACTATCACTTGTTGACTGACGTTTCTATTTATGTATCCGGTTCAGGAGATTCCTTACGGACGACCCCCGCAAGCGATTCGAGTTTCGCCGACACCTGCTCGCTTTCTCCTGCGATGCGGGGAAGACAATCGTCGAGGGTCACAATTCCTACTACGTCTCCGTCTTTAGTAATCGGAATCCGTCGTGCAGCCGCGTTTTCCATCTCGCGAAGAACCTTCGGAAACTCCATCTCGTGATCGACAGTCACCGGATCAGCCGTCATGAGATTCTGGGCAGTCACGTCGGCCGCTGTCGACGGGTCTTCGAAGACATTGGCCGCTCCGTCACCGGTCATGAGTTCGACGACGAGATCACGGTCGGTAATAATGCCTTCTAGCTCACCGTTCTCTTCGACAAGAACGCTGCCGACGGACTGATCGAACATTGTCTGTGCAATTTCCTCGACGGTGGCGTCCGGTGCAACGCTGACAACGTCTTCTCTTCCTGTTTCAAGAATTCCCATACGACTCAATAGGAATTGAAATTCCAAAAGCGTTGGTGCTAGAACCCCCATTTAGGGCGTACTTGACATCAATTATCTATGCTTCACCTCGCTAGGAGGCAGATGCGTTATCACCCCTTATTCCGAAAATCTCTAAGTTCTACGTGAGTATTTTATACTAATAGGGCTTAGTCGACCGGCTTCCACTGGTGGCTCGAATTCCGGCACCACTTTTATTCTAATTGTCGTTGTACCATTAGAGGACGAATTATGCCAGCGACGACTGAACCCTGCCCCGACTGTGGGAACGCTGCCGGGCAAATAAAGACCGAAACAGTTCGTAACATGGTCGAACCGTTCGGGAATCAAGATATAGAGGACGACGTTCAGTACCGAATCTGCAAAACTCAGGACTGTCCAGTCGTCTACTTCGCCGACGAACTCGATCAGCAGTTCGAGATTGACGTGATTCGCGAACAACCGAATTTCAAGTTGGATGGTGACGCCGAGCCATACCCGCTGTGTTACTGCTTTGGATACAACAAGGAACACATCCAAGAGGACATCGCGGAGAACGGCGAAACGAACATCGACGACTGGATCACTGAACGCGTCCAGGCCGAGGAGTGTGCCTGTCGATGGAAGAGTCCACTTGGAGGTTGCTGTCTCGGGAACGTGCGAGCGGCGATCACTGAAGCACAGGAGGAACTAGTCTGATGCCGGACGAGTACGATCTTATCGTTCTCGGCGGCGGTATGGCCGGCCTCCCAGTCGCAATGAAATCTGCCTACTCAGGCATGGAGACCGCACTCGTTGAGGAGGACCTGCTCGGCGGGACGTGCCTCAACCGCGGCTGTATTCCGACCAAGACGATGATCCGGAGCGCCGAAGTGGCGAACCTCGCCCACCGTAGCGAGGAGTTCGGCATCGACATCGACGGTACCATCAAGGCCGACATGGACGCCATCGTCCAGCGGAAGGACGACGTCGTCGAGAGCATTCGCGAGGGAGCCTACAACAACGTCGAGGACAACGAGAATCTCACGCTCGTCGAAGACCACGGCGTCTTCGAGTCAGCCCACGAGCTCCGCGTCGGTGACCGGACACTCTCTGCCGACCGGATCGTCATCAACACGGGAGCCCGTCCAGCAAAACCGCCGATCGATGGCCTCGACGAGGTTGAGGTCCAAGATAGTACATCGCTGCTATTTCTCGACGAGGTGCCGGATTCGCTGGTGGTGATTGGCGGGGGGTACGTCGGCACCGAATACGCACAGATGTACAGCCGGTTTGGTGCGGACGTGACCGTCTTTCAGCGTGGTGATCGGGTGCTCCCGCGAGAGGAACCGGCGGTCAGTGACGTGATCGAGGATGTGTTCACGGACGAGGGCATCGACGTTCACACTAATACAGCTGTGACGGCTCTCACATCGGACGGAGACGACATCCTTGTCGAGGCCGACGGACCAGACGGAACCGTCGAGACGACCGCCTCGGACGTCCTGCTCGCCGCGGGACGCCGACCGAACACCGATGGAATCGGTCTCGACGAGGCAGGTGCTAAAACCGACGAGCACGGGTTCGTCGAGACTGACGACAGCTTCGGAACGACTGCTGACGGCGTCTATGCCATCGGCGATGTCAGTGGGCCACCGATGTTCACTCACTCCGCACGCGACGACGCAGACCTGCTGTATCGCCACCTCGCGAAAAACGAAGAGGTCAGCACCGAGGGCCGAACCGTCCCGTGGGCGGTGTTCACCGACCCACAGGTTGGCCACGTCGGACTGACAGAGGAGGAGGCCCGTGACGCCGGCTATGAGGTCGGAGTCGGTCGACAGACCCTCGCTGAGCAGGCCAAGCCGAAGGCGCTCGGCGAAACCGCTGGCTTCATCAAACTCGTCACGGACGCCGAGACGGACGAACTCCTCGGCGCGCACATCGTCGGCGAACAGGGCGCCGAGATCGTCCACGAACTCGTCCTCGCAATCGAACTCGGCGCGACGGCCGAACAGATTGCGAACACGATGCACATCCACCCGACACTCCCAGAGAGCATCAATTCCGCTGCCGGTGGCGTTCATAAACCCTCGTGACAATCTAGATCGACCTATCCGGGAGTACTTCGGTACGCAAGAAGGTTATGTGGCTGATCGGAGTAACATCGTTTTCACCCGACCGACCCCATCGAAATCGCGGAGCCGATACACAAGTTCTCGTATCCGCGCAGCATCGCCGTGACAGAAGACCGTCTCCAAACACCAGTCGCCTTGGTGGGTATGGCTCATTGTCTCGATCACGTCCTGGAACTGGTGCTGGGCAGAATGAAGGTCATGAATCACCTCGTGATGCTGATAATCAAAGGCCAAGACAGCGACCACGTCACCGGATACCTCTTCGAGCTGTGAATGGCCCTCAATATACTCCTGCATTGCTTCACGAATTGCCCGCGAGCGAGAGTCCAACCCCTCAGCCTGCCACGTCTCGTCGAACTCATCGAGAATGTCCTCAGACACGTTCAAACTCGTTCGCATACTCCCCAGTTGGTCCCCCGGCGTCTTGAGCCCTCGATTATTACGGAATTCCCGTTTCAGTCTTAACAATCGCTATACAGCGCGACGATATATGGACTGGTGAATGCTACAGGGCGAGGCGTTTCCACTGTTGGTCGGCGCGATTGCGCTTGGATTCGTGCACGGCATCGAACCCGGACACGGATGGCCGGTCGCTGCGAGCTATGCGCTCGATCAATCCAATAAGTGGCTCTACGGACTCGCCGCCAGCTCCCTCATCGGTATCGGACACCTTATCAGCAGTCTGGCAATGGTCGGCGTGTTCTTCTACGCGAAATCGTACTTCCAGCTGACTCAGGTGAACGAGCCGATCTCGATCCTCGGCGGCATCGCCATTGGCGGCCCGGTGAGCATCGTCGCGGGTATCTTACTCATCGGTCTCGGAATTCGAGAGTACACGCACGGCCACTCTCATAATCACGAGCATGACCACGATCACGAGCACGATGAGCATGCAGAGGGCCAGTCGGCCCAGCACGACCACGCCACGTCTCCGGTGCAGGAACACACTTCGGATGGATTCGTTGCACGGGTGAAAGCTCGGCTTGGAGGAATCGGAGGACATTCTCACGAGCACGGGGCGAAGCCAGCTGATGACGCCGACCGGGGACTGTTCGGAATTGCCTGGTTCGCGTTCGTACTCGGGTTCGCTCACGAGGAGGAGTTCGAAATTATCGGACTCTGCGCTGGCTCAACGTACTGTCTGCAATTGATGACTGCGTATGCGCTGACGGTCATCGTCGGGATCGTCGGGTTGACGATGCTGCTCATCGCTGGCTACCAGGAGTATGAGGAAACGGTCGAAAAGTACACACCGTACCTTCCGCTATTCTCAGCGACCGTCCTCGTCATCATGGGACTCGGATTCATCGTCGGCTTGTTCTAAGTCAGGACGTAGCGCCTCCAGCGTCTCACCCTCTGTTAGGTCGATGAGCGCGCGGTTCAGCAATTCCCGGATGACGAACTCCTCGTAGTGCTGTGTTGCACAGTACTCGCACGGCTTCATCTCCCGTGCAACCGCTTCGATGTCGTCGCCGTGTTCCTCATAGAGCATCTCTACGAGGTTCGTTAGCTCCGCTGTCGCCGTTTCTTGCGCCCCAGCGAGCGTCTCCTCAGCGTCCTCTGGAAGGTCGTAGGAGAAAATGCGGGTGTTCGATTTGTAGTATTTCTGCGTGCCACCGCCAGCTTCCTCCAGTCGCGCTATTTCGACCATCCCCGCGTCCTTCAGGACGTTTACGTGATGGCGCACCGTCGTCTCGGCCTTCTCCTCGCCGCGATGGTCTAGCTCGTCGTGAATCTCCTCGATGGTCATCTCCTTTTCAGCGAGCATATCGATGATCTTCGCTCGTACGTCGTTCTCCAGTGCTTTCGCCTTCTCCGGATCTGTCGTCACAACCTCGCGAATCGGCACGTCAGATTCGAGTAGAGCCATTTTCTTAGGAGTGTATAGACGCACGACGACAGTAAGAGTATCGCCACTCAGCCAGCAGTGATATAATGAATTGAAAACCGCTATAATATTTGTCGTAATGGTTTTTAGCGTCGCGCAGCAAGCTACTACCACGATGGGAACGACACAGAACCAATTCAACGTCGGGGGGATGTCCTGCTCGTTCTGCGCCGAGAGTATCAAGAAGGCATACAACCGGACCGACGGCGTCGAAGACGTCGACGTGAGCCTCGCCCACGAAGAGGTACTCGTCCGCTACGACAACGAGACGCTGAGCGAGGTCGAACTCAAGGATACGCTTCGCGACCTCGGGTACACGATCCGCGACCCGGACAAAGAAAAACGGTTCGAGGAACAGCAGGCAGAGCTCACCAACGGGAAACGTCGACTCCTGCTCGCCGGCGGTGCATCCATCGGTACTGCCGGATTGATGCTGTGGATGATCTTCGTGATGGGGCGGTTCGAATCGACATCGCTCGCGATGAATCTCGTTACCCTCGGCCTCGCACTCGGCACGATGTTCGGCCCTGGCCGCTACATCCTCGAGAAGGCGTACAACAGCCTTCGAAGGCGCATCTTCAACCAGCACGTCCTGCTGGAGGCCGGCGCGTTCGCGGGCCTCTTTGGGGGCTTTCTCGGTCTGTTCGTCTTCCCCGGGTTCCCGACTGTCCACTTCTTCGCCGTCTCCGTCTTCATCACCACCTATCACATCCTCTCAGAATACACCAGTCTCCTCGTCCGAACGCGGGCATCCCAGGCAGTACAGAGCCTCCTCGACCTTCGGCCGGACACCGCCCGTCGCGTCACCGACGACGGTGCTGTCGAAGAACTCGCTATCGACGACCTCGAAGTCGGTGCCCATGTGCGCGTTAAACCCGGCGAGACAATCCCCATCGACGGCGCGGTCGTCGACGGAGAGTCGACGGTCGACGAGTCGGTCGCGACTGGCGAGTCCATCCCCGAGGAGAAACAGTCGGGCGATGAGGTGATCGGTGGGAGCATCAACGAGACCGGGACGCTCCTGGTGGAAGTAACCGCCACCGGCGAGGATGCGTTCCTGAATCAGGTGGCCCGCGAAATCGAGCAAGCGCGCGCGATGAAGCCCGGCATTATCCAGCTCGCCGACCGCGTTCTCAAGTACTTCGTTCCCGGCGTGCTGACGATCGCCGTCCTCTCGTTCCTGTTCTGGATTCTCGTGCCGGCAGTGGTTCCCGGCACGATCCTCGGCACGGGCCCACAGGTACAGACCGGAGCCTTCGCCGCGCTCGCGGTGCTCGTCCTCGGGTATCCGTGTGCGCTCGGCATGGCGACACCGCTGGCCCTGATTCGCGGCGGCGGCAAGGCCGCGAACCGGGGCATCCTGATGCGTAGTAGCGACGCCTTCCAGATTTTCCCGGACGTCGACCACGTCGTCCTCGACAAGACGGGGACCATCACGGTTGGGACGCCCGCAGTCTCCGAGGTCGTGGCACTCGAGAGTGACGAAAGTGAGGTGGTCGCGACGGCGGCAGGCGCGGAGGCGTTCAGCGAACATCCCCTCGCCGACGCCATCCTCGAGTACGCCGACGAACGCGGCGTCGAGTACGCAGATCCCAAATCGTTCGAGTCGGTGACCGGCAAGGGTGTGACGGCGACAGTCGACGGGGATGATGTGCGGGTCGGCAAACCAGACTGGCTTACGACAGAGGGCATCGACCTCTCAGCGGCCACCGACGAGATTGAGCGCCTCCAGCATCGGGGCCTCACTGTATCGGGCATCGCTCGTAATGGTACTCTCGTCGGCCTCGTCGGAATCGGTGACGAGATCAAGGCCGACGCCGCAGCGACAATCGAGCGGATGACCGACGCAGGGATTACCCCGGTAATGATCACCGGAGACAACGAGCGCACCGCCGAGGCGGTCGCGGCTGAGGTAGGTATCGACCAGGTAATGGCCGACGTCCTGCCGAACGAGAAGCGTGACGAGATCGGCCGTCTCCAACACGAAGGGCATCGTGTAGCGATGGTCGGTGACGGGATCAACGATGCGCCTGCCCTCACGCAAGCCGATATTGGGATCGCCATCGGTGCAGGCACCGACATCGCCATCGAGAGCGCGGACATTGTCCTGATGGGCGACCGCCTCGGCGGCGTGATGGATGCCTACGAAATCGGGACGGAAAGCTACCGGAAGACGCGTCAGAACCTGCTAGCGGCGTTCACGTTCAACGGGGTCGGCGTCGCCGCCGCGACGACCGGACTGATCCATCCGGTGTTCGCGATGATCGCGATGGTACTGTCAGTAACGGCCGTCCTCGCCAACAGTTTCGGTGGCCAACTGCTCGCCGGCGAGGGCGTCAACACCGACTTCACCGTTGATGGGGAAAACACAGCAATCGGACAGGAGGATGAGGCAACCGTCTAGGCCGTGACGTCGTAGCCAGCGTCTCGAATCGCTGTATTGAGGTCGTCGTCTGCGGTGTTCTCGTCGACGACGATCTCCACAGAATCTCCCTTGTGGTCGGCCTCGACGCGAGTGACACCCTCGATCGTTTTGAGCGCGTTCTCGACGTTCTGCTCACAGCCGTTGCAGGACATCCCGGTGACCGCAATCGTTTTTCGCTCCATATCTAGGTGCTACACGCTCCGGCGGCAAGACCATTACGGTAACAATGATATCGGTATAATACAGTTAGAAAGGGGGCCGAGAAACGAGTTCTCGTCGTGGAAGGTAACTGAGTTACAAGAAGACCAGGAGTAAGCGCCCACGTTAACCAACACAATCATCGTCTCGTCTGCCGCCGTTGGTTAATAGCAGCCTTCAGAGCGGTTTTTCGCCCCCTGAGAGGGTGCGGGCGGCCAGATGTGGCCGCGCCAGGCCCTACTCATGTCACTTGATATCAGCACTAGCAGCAGCACTGCGCGAGAGATTGCCGCTGCCAGACAAGCCGACGTCGTGGCGTTCCTGCACCGAGTTCCGTTCGCGTTGGACGCCTTGAAGTTCGACTTTCTTCCTGGCTTTCGGGAAGACTGTGGCTATCAGCAGACCCAGTTTCAGCACTTGGACATCCCCGTCGGGATGCTCGATAATGATTTTCGAAATCCCGATCTTGACCGGTACGTCTCCCGATTTTTCGAACACGAGCCCCGAGTTGGTGTGATCGGGGATGCATACGAACCCGACGAGGTCGATGAGTACGTAGCCGCTGCTCGCGAGATCCAGGCGAGCTATCCCGATGCAGAACTCGTTATCGTTCCCAAGTGTCGAGAGGTGATTCACACGATTCCCGACGACCTCATCCTCGGCTATTCGCGCGGGTACGCCGACCGATTGGCCCACGAATTCTCCGAACCGACTGACTGGCGTGGCCAGCGCGTCCACATCCTCGGTGGAAGCCCACCCAAACAACTTGACGTCATCCGGCAACTGACTCGACCGACGCTCACGGACGAACCACCCGCCGACATCGTCGGCCTCGATTGGAACGGCCTGCATCGCGGGGCGCAGTTCGGGGAGTTCTGGACAGCTGATGGCTGGGACGACAGCGGTCGCGACGCTGACCATGTTACAGTTCGCAAGACTGTCCGGCACAGCCTCGGTCGTATTCGGGGGTTCTGGAAGGCACACGGCGTCTGGCCTGAGTCGACGCCGCAGGAGAACGGCATTCACATCGAGTACGAGGGACCGTCACCAAGCGATCTCGACAGTGCTACCTGTACTGAATGTGGCGCAAACGTCTGGATGACCCGGCGCAGCCCCTACATCGCTGAGTACGATACGGGCGAGATCTGTGGCTACTGCAGCTATGATTGCTACTTCGCGCATCGTCATCGGAACAATCTCGAGGAGTTCGCCGGCGAGCAGAGCGTGTACCTCCCGCCCGCGTGACGCCACGAGCAGTTTTTTCGCGCCCGGAGAGGGCGAAGGCTCGATGGAGAGCCTTCACACACAGGTGAACTTCGTGAGTCAACAACAGAGTGCCAACAACATCTCGATCGACGACATTCCAATCGATATTGCAAACACGCAATCAGGGAAGGTCGATTCCGCCGAAGTTCCTGAGGAGATCCGGTCGATCACTCGTAGGCTTGCAAGCGAACAGCCACCGACGAATCCGCTCGTCGTGTTGAAGGCTGCTCGTTGGTGGTACATCCACGGAACGGGCGGTACCGACCCTGCGTTCCGGTGGGCTATCGAGTGGGCGCGACACCTCGCGACCGACACGCCCAGCGACGTTGAACAGTTCGATGAGTTCCTCGAGTACCTCGTGGCGGTCGGCTTCGCTGACGAGAAGGCCGTCCTCCGGTGACCGCCGCCGCGAGTTTTTTATGCGCCCCGAAGGGGTGCGGCGCGATCTGAACTGACGCAGTCGCCGTGAACGCGATTTACTGAAAACATGGCTACGACCAGTGACTCATCGGTCTCGTTCAAGGAGACCGACACGCGACACGACGAGATGCACAGTACCATCGAAGCGTGGATCGACGACCTCGTCGACCACGTCGACGATGCGCAGGCCAGCGATGAATTCCAGGAGTGGCTCGACGTCCAGAGTCGGTTCCACGACTACTCCCACCGAAACACCCTCCTCATCAATCTTCAGTGTCCCGAGGCGACGAAGGTCGCGGGGTACAACACCTGGCGGAATGAGTTCGACCGGCACGTCCAGGAAGGCGAGTCAGCCATCTGGATTTGGGCCCCGATCATCACCAAGCAGTGTCCTGAATGCGAGAACTCGCCTAGCTACCACGAGCAAAGTGACTGTGAATACGACGAAACGTCGCCGGACGAGTGGTCGAAAGGGCTTGTCGGCTTCAAACCCACGTCTGTCTTCGACGTGTCCCAGACCGAAGGTGAGCCGATCCCCGAACTGGAAACCGAGGCAACTGGGGACGCCGACGATCTCGTGCCTACACTCACGGACGCAGCCGCTGATATCGGCGTGACGGTCCGTATCGTCGACGCTGCCGAGTGGGAGCATGGCGACGCAAAGGGCGTCTGCAAATACCGGAGTACGCGTGATCTCCAACCAGTCGTCGAGGCGAAAGCCCGCACGAATCAGGCTGATCTCGCCGTGACACTCATCCACGAGTACGCCCACGCACTCCTCCACGCAGACGTCACCGACGAGGCTGAACGGGCGAAACGCGAGGTCGAAGCGGAAGCCGTCGCGTACATCGTCGGGCGGTATTTCGATCTGGATACGAGCGGATCCGCGTTCTACGTGGCCGCGTGGCAGGGCGATGAGCCGGACGTGATTCAGGATCGTCTCGGTCGGATCAGTTCGACGGCTCAGGAAATCATCGGGAAGATTGTCGAAGACTGAATCAGCGTTCATTCAAACTTAACCAACAATCGGGTGTAATCCGCTCTATTTGTTGGTTAAGTTTATCATCGCCCGCCGAGGGGCGGAGGCGCATTCCCGTCTCCACTAAACCATGATTGACCAGTATCTGACCGTCATCCTCGAGGAGGCGGAACGAGTTGCAGAACAGCACGACCAAATCGCCCGGCCGACAGACCACCCTGCACACGAGTATCTTCGGTACGCCATCCTCCGGGTACTCGAAGGCGAGCCTGATGCGACACCAAGAACCGTGCCGCAGATCGATGGCCTGACTGTCGGCTACGGGACGGACGAAGCAATGTTCGACAGTTGGGGCTCCAGCGAAGACTGGTGGGAGACCATCCCGCCGCAAGAAGCGTGTACCCGCTTCCGGGTGTTCTTCCCGGACGACCACGAGACAGTTCCACGGACCATCGTCGACGTGATGGCCGCGCTCGGTGCCTGGCGAGTCTGGACCGGCAGCGCGGCCGCGTGTGGATCCTACGACCATCGCGAGCGTCGCGAAGTCCACTACCTCTGGCCGGAAAGCCATCCGGTCGAGGAGCTGCTCCACGAGCGACTCGCTGGCCCTACGGAAGCCGTCGCCCCGGACGGTGGCCGAACCGGCGACGTCCGCGACCGGCTGGTCGTCGACGATGACCCACAGCTACAGGACGACCTCGAACCACGTACCCAGCGCGCCGTCAGCGAAGCGATGGACGTCTCGCTCCTCTCGAAAGGTGGCCGCTACGAGGTGCAGTCCGCGTCCGGAAACAGGTACGAAGTCGACGTCATCGACGAGTCGTGTACCTGTCCCGACTGGCAGCAGCGCTCACCCGAAGGTGGCTGCAAGCATCTGCGTCGCGTGGATCACGAAATCAAACAGGGACGTGTTCCCCGACCAGATGGGCGACTTCCCTCACCGTAGGGTGGCGACCGGACTACTCCACGGGACGGACTGTGTCGCCATCCCTGTGGACCCGGTCGAACGTTGAGAGATACGCGATCCGGTCGTCAACCTCGTCGGTATCCAACTCCAATTCGGCGACCAGTTCGTTGACGGTCATCGGTTCGTCGAGTGCCTGGAGGACTTCGAGCCCGCGGTAGTATCGGTTCGTCAGCTCTTGGATGCGGTCCTCGATCGGTGTGGTCACCCCGTACCGCTCCTCAAGCTCGACCAGGGCTTCATTCGCAAAGGTGGCGAACTGGTCGTCGCCGAGCCGATCGATCTGGGCTTCGAGTTCATCTCGGACGACGTCGTAGTTGAGGCCAGCCTGCACGAGCATATTCATGTCCTCGATGTCGTCGTCACGGCCCGCAATCAGTTTGAACAGGAAGATATCCTCGTTGCTGACCAGCCGGACCGTCAATCGGTCGGTCGCGAGGAACGGCTCGCTTCGGTCGCGCATCCCCTCGGTCAGCACGAGCTTGTTCGCGACCTGCTGGTTGAAGATGTCGAGGCGGCAGCCATCGTCATTCTCGACGCAGCTGGTCGCACCCAGCGCCCGATAATCGGCGTCCAGCGACTGTACCTCGGCATACCCGAGGTCCATCAGGACAGCCCACAGCTGGCCGTACGCGTCGCCATCCGGGACGACCAGGTCGATATCTTTCGTCGCCCCCTTGAGGTCGCGCAGCGACATCGCGCCACCACCGATCAGGTAGACCGTGAGCGGTTCAGACAGCCCGTCCCCGATTCGCTGGAATTCGTTCTCGATGTATTCGCGTCCGAATGTTGGTCTCATGGTGATAGTGGCACCTCGTAATCAGCCGCCAGCTCCTGGAACTCGTCCCACTCCGGGAGCCGCTCGTCATCAACCTCGCCGTGCGTCTCGAGGTAGAGCAGCAAGGCGTCGATTTCGTCTTCGAGGCCATACTTCACCGCCTGCTCTCGGAGATCCTCCTCGTCGACGTCGACGTGGCTGAGCAGGAGGAGACAGTACGAGCGGTGGCGGCTGCCGTCGTCGATCAAGAGGGCGTGACAGCAGAGCTCCGCCGGCGAGACTGCGTCGAGTTCCTCGGAGTAGACGTAGTAGCGGTGGCCGGTAAGTAGGAACTGGAGGTCGAAGGCCGCGAACCGAGCGAGGCCGGTTTCGTGGAACGCCTCCGCGTCGATCTCCCTCTCGGTCTGTGTGAGGAATTCGTCGTAATCCTCCCAGAGAATCGTCCCCTTTGGGGCGACGGCTTCGAGGCGTTGGCGATGCAGATGGTGTGCGAGTTCACGTGCGAACTCGTGGAGGCGGTCGAAATCGGCGTTGAAGTCATTGCGGCCGTCGGCCGTCCCGACGAGACCACGGTCACGAAACCGCTTGAGGACGCGGTTGACCGTGTTACGGTAGTTGTCGCTCCGGTCGGCGATCTCGGAGACGGTTCGCGGCTGGTCGAGGTAGTACAGCACCTCGAGTGCCTTCCCGGTCAGCAGCTCTGGGAACTCGATGTGGGAGTGCTGGCGGACAAGGTCCCGATAGAGTTCGACGGCGCGAGCATCCGACGGGACGACTCGTTTTCGCCGCCCGTCGCGTTCCGTGTAGACGAGTCCCTTTTCGACGAGGTCGCCGACGGCACGAGAGAGGTAACTCTCGCTGTGGTCGAGCTTCGTCGCGAGCTCGGAGATCGTGTCGCCGCGGTCGACCGTGGCGAGTACCTCGAGTTCGATACGCCGGAGCACGGTGTAACATTGTACGAAACTACTATATAAAGAAGTTTCGAGTAGTGTTGCAGACAGAGAGGAACAAGAGCTTGCTCCATCGTCTTAACCAACAAAACTATGGATAGAGAGTTCGTGTTGGTTAACACGGAGAGAGTCGATGTCCTACGAACCACCGTCCCCACCGGCAAACCTCCCGACGGAGATCGTCGACGCCCTCAGCGAAGCCACACCGGAGCATCTTCGGGACGCTGCCAGCTACGCCGAGGCGTTGGCCGAACACAAGGAGCGTGAAGCTCGTCTTGAGGAGGAAGCGGACGACGCCGACGTCGAGGAGCGCCCCGATGACCTTCCGGACGACGTGCCGGCGAAGGCGACGATCACGATCAAAGAAATCAACGACAACCGCTACTACTACTGGCAGTGGCGGGAAGGAGATTCGGTGACGTCGAAGTACAAAGGGCCGGTGAATCCCGACGAGTAGACTAGATGGAACTGTAGCCTGATGTTCTTTTCAGTACCATTAGAGACGAAGCAGACGGCACCCCCCAGAGTGTGAATGGGATCGGTTTGCCCAACATCCCTCAGTGTGAATGGGTCCGGTCAACCCGGACGAGTAAAACTCGAAGAGGGAGGACACCCACCCCACGTTTCCGTCGTAACTGGATGTCGGTGGAGGGGGTGAAGCTGATTTCGAAGGGATCACACCCCCCGCGTTTCCGTCGTTTCTCCACGACGGAGTAGGGAGAGGCTACGATTAGTACTATGCAGCTGCTAATCATGTTGGCCTAGAAGCAACCTAGAGATGAACTAACTTCTGCAACACATAGATTAAAGTAGTATAGCTGAGAAACGTTCATTAAGTGTACTTCTGCCAAGGAGGGGCGAAGTACTTCGCCCTCTCAGATGAAACAACCCTTTCCAGCCATTTCTATAGACGGCTAGCTATGGACGGCTAGGCCGCTTTTGTCTTGGGTATCTCGTCGTGGACGTCTTCTTCGAAGTCCCTCCCCACCTGTTCAGTGATTACGACGGAAACGTAGGGTGTGTGTGTTCGGAATTCGAGATCGAGGCGACGCTTCCGTCTTCGGGTTTCCTACCTCACGTCGGAAACGCGGCTATATTGTCAGCAATCCAATTCCACCGAATTAGGGCATTTTCCTGCTGATATCGGACAAGGAACGTCGGAAACGTAGGGTGGTGTCCTCCACTAGATTTATACTCCCCCCGCTCACACCGTGTGATATTCAATGACGCCCGACTCTTCACCCAGTTCTGTCGACGACCCACTCTTTGAATCGGGGCATCGTATCTTCGCGAACAAGGATCTCCTGAAAATCGGCCACGTTCCGGAGGCTGACCGAATCGTCGGTCGCGACGAGGAAATCTCGAAGCTCGCGAAACGTCTCAATGGTGCTGTCCACGGGTACTCTCCGGAAAACGTGATGATCTACGGGAAAACTGGGACCGGTAAATCTCTCGTTTCAAAACACGTCTGTCAACGAGCTCAAAATGCCGCTCAGGATGACGTCGAGATTGGAACAGCGTATATCGACTGTGCTGAAGACAATACCGAGACCCAAGCAATCTCCTCACTTGCCGCGAAGCTGAACGATGAACCTTCGACTGGAATCACCGTCCCCCATACCGGCCTCAGTACGTCGAAATACTACAAACTCCTCTGGAAGACGCTCGACGCTCAATTCGATTCTGTGATCATCATCCTGGATGAGATCGACTTGATGAACGACGACAGCGTGCTGATGAAGCTCTCGCGCGCTGAGGAGGCGGGGAAAATCGACTGTAGCGTCGGTGTCATCGCGATCAGCAACAAGATCCAGTACGTCGACAACGTGAACGAGCGCGTGAAAAGCAGCTTCCAGCACAAGGAGCTGTTCTTCAAGCCATACGACGCCAACCAGCTCCGGGAGATCATGTTCAACCGCGAGGACGCCTTCCAGGACGACGTCCTTTCCGAGGACGTGATTCCGCTCTCGGCTGCCTTCGCCGCGCAGGAACACGGCGATGCTCGGAAGGCGATCGATATTCTTCGCCACGCCGGGGAGGTCGGCTACGAGGCCGGGGCAGAGCAAGTGACGGAGGACCACGTCCGCCAGGCACAGCAACACGCCGAAAAGGATCGGTTCAGAGAACTCGTGAACGGCGCACCCACGCAGGCGAAGGCGGCGTTGCTGGCGCTCACGGAACTGAGTGTCAACAGCAACGACGATGCTTTCCTCACGAGTCGGGTGTACGACCAGTACGAACGGATCTGCAACCATCTCGATATGGACATCCTCTCCGTCCGCCGGTTCCGCGACATCCTGAAAGAGCAAGCCTTCCTCGGAGTTGTCGAAATCGAGAAGATTAACAAGGGGAGTGCCGGCGGCATCCACCTCCAGAACCGACTCATCGAGGACCCCCAGGTCGTCCGCGAAACGATCCTCGAAGACAGCCGGATGCAGGACTGGACTCGCGAGTAGAAACCTCCTACTACAGAGTGGGTACGGACGACGGAAATCTGGGGTGTGGCGTGAGGAAACGACGGAAACGAGGGGGGTCGAAAATTACGTCGGAAACGTGGGGTTGGATCGAAACGACGGAAACCAGGGGTGGGGACCACTACGACAGTTCGTTGGTAGTCCCGAATGAGCTCAAAACAGCGTCCCTCTCACCGGAGAGCTCTCGACGAATATCGGTTCGGTCCCACCCGAGCGGTGAAAGCACACTCTCGACAGCTCTGACCAGCTGCGTCTCGTAGTACGAGGCGTCGTAGGTCTTGATCGCTTCGTGGGCGAGGGCGACACGCTCTCGTGAGGATTTCTCGTCGTCGACGACCACGTACTCGATATCCTGCCCCGGGTGGACTGCCAGGTCCTGCTCGCGGGCTCGCTTCAAGGCGGCTACGTTCTGAGTATTCTGTGAGTAGCCTTCCAGCGGCTTGGAGACACGATTCCGCTCGACGAGTCGCTCCACTGCTAAGTTGCCCGCCTGCAGTTCGTCGATTGCTCGTTCGAGACGCCCGAGCACAGCGTCCGGTGACTGCGTGGCATCGAGCCGGTCGAGACAGTCCCGCTGGACGGCCTCGATGAACGGCGGGGTTGAGCGCTGCCGGGCTTCGATCCCTCTGATCTTAAAATCGTCGTCGCCGGCGACCTTCCCAAAGTACTTCGTCAACGCGCCCGCGTCGCTCTCGCGCTGCGGCACGAACGCCACCCAGTCGTACTGAGCTTCGTGTTCGAGCCGAATCTCGACGCGTTCCGTGATCTCCGTTGCGAGCGTCTCGAGGTCCTCGCGGTCATCGTCGTCGACGTTGGGGTCTGGGGTTACCCAGATCGAGTCGACGATACCGTGGACGACGCGCCAGCCGCCGGCTTCCAGTCGTTGTTTCGCCATCAGGAGAATCTCGCGAGCGAACGCGTTGATTGCCTCGTGGCACTCGATGCGACCGAACTTCGCGTTGCTGAACCCTTGATAGCCGAAGCAGGCGACGAGAATCCACTTCAGCGCTCCCGACCGCCCCTCGAGTTCAGCCAGGCGGTCCTCGTCGGGGTCGTCCCGTTCCTTCTCGCGACGGATGGCCGCCTTGATCTCGTCGCGAGCGTCGATGATCGGCTGTAGCACGTCGACGAGGTAGCCCCGGTCGTCGCAGATCGAGTACCCGAGGCCGGGGACGTCGTCGCGGTCGCTGTGGCAGCTACACCGGATGACGTCCGGCGAGACGTTCCGGGTACAGATGATGTTCGGATACAACGAGGAGAAGTCGAGTTCGTGGACGTTCTCGTGGAGGCCGACCTCGGGCGCGAAGATGAAGCCGCCGCGGTCGGCGTCGTGGAGCGTCCCCATCGGCTTGTAGAACTCGTGGCGCCAGGAGTTCCATGGCACGAGGACACCGCGGTCGTGGGCCTCGCAGATCTGGATCGCCGTGAGCACGTTCCCGATCGACGCCCACGCGAGCTCCTGGACGGGCTTTTTCGAGCGCGACACCAGGTCGAGGACGCCCTCGAGGTTCGTCTCCCCGTAGAAGAACGTGTTCGACTCGTCGATAATCGCCCGGCCGGGCACGTTGTACCGCGCCGGCGAGTGGCCGACGCGGCCGTAGCTCGAGTACGTCGACCGGCTCGCGAGCTGCTGGTAGTCGACGCCCGGCCACCGACTCAGCGAGAAGTCGTCGACGCCGGCGTCCATCGCCATCTCGTACAGGGTTGGGACGATCTCGCTGGTTGAGCAGACCAGGACATCCGGATCGTGCGCTTCGAGTGCCCCTTGGACGGCGGTCAGAATATCCGTCGGCGAGCCGGTGACGGCGTCGCCGGCGACGGACAGCTCCCCATAGACGTCGTTGCTCGTTTCGGTCACCGGAATACTGAGCCGGAGCGTCGACAGCTCGCTCGCCGGCGTCGGATCGGCGCCGGTCTCCAGACAGTACCGAAACTCTCGCGAAAAGTCCACGTTGAAACAGACGAGATCCCCGACTGGATGGGCCGACAGCTGACGCGCCTGCCGGGCGAGTGGAGTGACGTGATCGATGTGGGCAACGTCGACTGCGAGAACGGCCTCCTCGTCTCGTCGAAAGCCGGGGCGTCGCGCAACCATCTCGGTCGCGACGACGTCCGGGTGCTGGTCGTACACCGACTGGAGCGTCGTGAGGTCGAGGTCGGTCTCTGGGTCGCGAGCGGCGACGTAGAAGCGTGGAGTGTAGTCTTGGCGCTCCGTCGCGACGGCGCCGTCGGCGGTTGCCTCCCACTCCAGGACGCGGCCGTCGTCCAGAAAGTCGATACTGAACGGCATCGTCACGGGTTCCCGTCCGGTGGGGCACTCTCCTGGTCATCGCTTGTTGCGACCACGGCTTCGAGTTCCTCGAGGCGCTCTTCGTGATCGTCGAGGCGCCCCTCCTGTTCGAGATCGATGCTGAGCAGCGCCGGCAGCAGCGGGTTCTGGTGGTTCAACAGCCCGCTCGCGTCGGCGTGTTCGCGGGCGTACTTGAACAGCCGGTCGAAGCGCGGCTGGTCGCGACGCCGCAGTGCCCGGCGGAACTCCGCCCACCGCTCTTCGATGGCCCGGAGCGCATCCCGGTACGTCGGGTTTGTGCGCCCCATCGCTATCGGCCTCCTGTCCCGGTCGCGGTCCACGCATCGAGCAAGGGGTCCGCAGTGGCCGCCACCGTCTCACCGTCAGCGGTGACGCCCGTTCCGACGCCCTCCGAGGTCGGCGTCGACGGCGCCGGCGTCATCGGTTCCACGCCGACCTGCGTGGCGCGTGCCGCGAGCAGCTGCCGCCAGTACGCGAACGTCGTCTGGTAGTACGCGCCGTCGTCGACGGGATAGATGAGCGTCTCGAAGTCTTCGCCGACGACCCGTGGCCCCATCCGGGTTTGCTCACACTCGAGGTGATGGTCGGCGACCGTCGCGACTGGCCCGGTGAATTCGTTTCGTTCGTTTCGCGTAACGAGCACCGGGATGTCGTACCCATCGGCGTAGGTCGCCAAACGGGCGAGAGTTCGAGCCTGAAGGGTTCCCGCGTGGGTTTCGCCGAGGGTATCGTCGGCGCGGTACTGGGCGTCGACGGCCGGCGCGACGATGAGGGCGGGCGTGTGGGGCGACGTGTCCTCGTCACGACTCGGTTCCCCTCGACCGGCCGCCCCGGCGTCAGTGGTGAACATCTGGATCGACTTGTTCACTGCCGTCGGGAGATCACAGACGGCGCCGTAGTGCTGGTAGGCGGTAAATCCGCGTGCCACGTGGATTCGGTTGAGCAACCGTTGACTGGGCGCGATCTGAGCAAGTGTCGTCGTCGTCGCGTGACCATTTGCGTCGACCCAGAAGGCGGGTCCGTCGTGCAGGAGGAGATGGTCGAGTACGAGCGACTGCAGGATTGGGACGCCGCGGCCTCCCTCGACGTCGAGCAGCGTGATGCCGTCGCCGAGTGACGGCAACAACATCTCGTCTGTAGCCGGATCGGCCTGGTCAGCGAGGGACCGATTGCGGTCGGCGCCCCGTGTCGGCTGGTCCACCGCCAATCGGTTCGACGTTGAGTGTTCTCCCATACTCGAATAGAGGTCCACATTCCCGATAAGCCGCAGCGTGTCGCTTCCGCGTTTCAGGGAAGGCACGAGACAGATACTGACCCTGACTCAGCCGTCGAGTTTCCCGGGTCAATCGATTGTTTCCAAGAACGTTTCCAGGATATCCATAGTACCTGCTGACGAATACTCAGTTGTAGTGGGTATTGAGAGAGGCTCTTTTTTGGTACTTATTCGGGTCCATGATCGGTGATTCATTTCGAGTGATAGCAGTCGTTGGGGAGAATGGGCATGGCTCCGTAGTATTCCAGTGTTTCCCTTAGTGATTGGTACTGGGTTGAGATTAGTTCGCTCATTGCCTCCCCTGCTTTCCGGATATGCTCGTTTCGATTCCCTGCCCCAAAGTCGTACTCCGCGTGCTTCTTGTATTCGTGTAGAAGCTTTTCGACTTGGAAATTGGGGACTCTGGTGTCTGACGTTATAATCGGTGCATTCGTTACCTGAGTCCTCTCTCGCTTTTTCTCCGTGAGGGTGTAATAGTGATATTCGCCGTCGCGCTCTACGACTCTCAGGCCATTCTCTGCTATTTCGGGGTCCATCCACAATATTTCGCCTTGGAAGTCTCCACCTGTGTATTCGGCTACGAAAACCTCTCGCAGCCAGATTGTGAGCTGTTGAGGATCGACTTCAGCCCAGTTCCGAGATATGTCTGAAAGCATTTTCTCCATCTCAGGAGACCCCTTGACCTCGTCTACGTAGGCCCTTTTCTCCGAACGGATTTCTTGGATCTTCTCGCCTATGTTTTCAAGTAGCTGATTTAGATCGTGCGGTGCTTGCTCATCTAAATGATGTTCCAAAAAATGATCCTTCAACGTAGTCGAGACTTCATCTGGGTAGGGCCTGAAACCATAACCTGCGAGCTCAGCAACAAGTGATTCGGTACCTCCGTCGGCACCAAGCGGTGAGGAGGCCCTGTAAGATGGCAGGTTATTGAGCCAAGGTTCCAGAACTTGTTCACGAATGTCGTTCGTGTGCCGTATCCTAACCCTGGTCCGGATATCCTTTCTCAAAGTCCAGTAGGTTGCGCCTGCTATCGAGAGTGTAGCTAATATCCCGCCGATGGTGAGAACGGTTTCTAGAGACACCATCTATGTGACTCCTGTTCTTTCCCTGGTGATTAGAAGCTTGTTCACAAAATTCAGCTCAACTGAACAGCCCTCATCATCAATTGGAACTATATGAGGTTTGTTGCGACGACGTGATTTCTGTGCGACCACGTTGAAGATGCTTCCCTCCGAACTCCTCGGTATGTGTGGCCGAAACTCGCTCTTCATCGACCAAGCAGACCTCGAGGCCCGCTTCGATGCCGAGGTCGTCGCGGACGGAGGCTATACACCCCGATACAACATCGCGCCTGGCGACGACCTCCACATCGTCACGAACGAGGCTCCAGACGAGATCGACGCCTACCACTGGGGACTGATTCCGTTCTGGGCGGATGAGCCCGAGGAGGGTATCATCAACGCTCGCTCCGAGACTGCCGACGAGAAACGCGTCTTCGAGCGGGCGTGGGAATCACGTCCCTGCCTCGTCCCCTCGTCAGGGTTCTACGAGTGGAAATCGCCGAACGGCGGGTCGAAACAGCCCTACCGGATTTTTCGCGAGGACGACTCCGCGTTCGCGATGGCCGGGCTCTGGGACGTCTGGGAGGGTGATGACGAGAGGATCTCGTGCGTCACGATTCTCACGACGGAGCCGAACGACCTGATGAACTCAATCCACGACCGGATGCCGGTCGTCCTCCCAAAGGACGCTGAGTCCGACTGGCTCGCCGCAGACCCGGACACCCGCAAGGAACTGTGCCAGCCGTACCCGAAGGACGATCTGGACGCCTACGAGATTTCGACGCGAGTCAACAACCCCGGCAACGACGATCCCCAGGTCATCGAGCCACTGGACCACGAGCAATCGGGCCTCGGCGAGTTCAGTTCCTGATAGCTGACGGTGTCACCGTTACTGCATCGGCGACGCCGCCGCCGAATCGACGAGCGAGTACTCTCGGTCCCGACTCGTCCCTTCCGCCTCGAGGAGGTTGTACTGCTCCATTTTCGAGAGGTACGTGCGGATTGTCCGCTTCGTCCGCGGATCATCGACGTCCTCGGAATAGCGCTCGTGAATCTCGCTCGGCCCGACCGGGCCGTGCTCGCGAACGATGTCGTAGACAACGCGCTGGTGCGGCGTGAGCGAGTCGAGGCTCTTCTGCTTGATCTGGGCCCGAGCATCCTCGGCGGCGTCCAGGAGAATATCGTCGGTGATGCGCTCGTGGTTCTCGCGATCGGCCTTGCCGGCGGCCGTTCGGAGGATGCCGATTGCGAGGCGGGCGTCGCCGGCGGCCGCGTCGGCGATCCGGTAGAGCTGGTCGTCGGTGATGACGTCCTCGTCGAGCCCCCACTTCGCCCGCGAACTCAGAATGTCGTACAGCTGCTCGTCGTGGTACTTGTCCATCCGGACGTGCTCGCTGGAGCGCAGTCGGCTCACGAGGCGGTCGTCGACGCGGCTGAACAGCTCCTCTTCCTTGTTCGCGATGCAGATGATCGCGAACTGCGGGAGGCTGTGGAGGTCGTAGATGACGCTGGGGTCTTCGAGCTGGTCGACCTCGTCGAGGATGACGACGGTTCGCGGGCCGTCATGCTGCTGGAGGCGATCGACGAGTTCGTCGTGGGGCGTCGACTGCCGGTGGATATCGATGGTCGCGCCGAGGTCGTCGAGGATCTGGTAGAGCGTCCGAAATCGGGTGTAGTTACGCCAGCAGTTGACGTAGATGGCCTCGACGTCGAGGACCTCTTCTCGAAGTCGTTCCGTGACGAACTTCGAGATGCACGTCTTCCCCGTTCCGCTGGGTCCGGTGACGATAGCGGTGTCGGCGGGTTCTCCGTTCGTGATGGGCTCGAGAACGCTGGAAAGGTGGTTGACTTCGGCGTCGCGATGCTCAACTTCCCGAGGGACGAACCCGGCGCGGAGAACGCGAGCATCGCGGATCATCGTTGCTTGATAGACTGGTTTTCTGGCTAGTACTAAAAACGTGACCGGGTTGCTTCCGGAAACACCCCATTTAGCTCCCTCGAACCTAACTAAATCCTCGCGCAGTAACGCGATTCCTGTTCGTGGAAACTCAAGGTTTCCGGGATTTCCGGAATCAGGTCACGGGCGGGAACTTGTCACACCGGGATTTTGCCAGTCGTCGGCTTCGTGTTCACTCCAGGGGATGAGGTATACTCCGTTGTCTGCGCGACTTTGACAGTCCAGCTCATCCATCAGGTTATTCCAGCGTTCTTCGATCGTATTGCCGGACTGCTCGAGGAGTGACTTATCGAGTTCGTCGATCAGCTGCTCTTGGAGTTTCTGGTGTCGCTCGCTTCCGTACTCGCCAAAGACATCCTCATATCCTTCTCCTCGGAGTAGTCGAACGAGTGTCGTGATACGGAGGGCCCGGTCCTCGCTTATGTTAAACTCCTCTTCTAGTCGCATACACATCCTGCCAGCCCAATCAGATGCGCCCATACTCCCCTCTCTTGTCGTCAGTATAATAGATGTTCGTGGGCCCAGACTAGAAGCAGTCAGGACATTCCCATACGTACCCTCGACTCTTGCGCCGGTCGCTTTTTGGCAATTGAAGTGACTCACAGCGGCCGCAGGTCTTGAATTCGGATTCGGGAATTAGTTCTATGAGCTTCTCCTTCCAGATCCGAATTTCAGCCGTCTTGATGTTGTTTCGTTCGTTCTCTACCTTGGAACTGTTCCTGTTGAATTCCCACTCTCGATTTTCGTTACGGCGCCATTCTGCCAATATTCGGAGAAGTTCGTCTTGTTCGTCCACGCCATCAAGATCCTCTTGGCAGTCCTCCACGACATCCCTCCGAATTTTCGGTTCTACCTTGTCCCAGACCGCCGGTGTGCTTCCATCTCCTTCGTGCCGCTCTTCCTGTCGTTTTTGCTCCTCTTCCAGCTCCTCGATTCTGGCATCAAGAGACTCTCGTATCGGGGTGAGATCGGGGATGCTCATACGAAGATACCACGCTGGAACGTCATAATATTCTGGTGCTGTACCGCTTCTGTCTGGTTTAAATAGGTGTTGCGGATCGCCTGATTCTATCGTGTTCAGCTCTCACGATCAGCGATCAGCCCGAATCGACACTATTCTCTGGGAATCAGGTGTCGTTTGACTTCTCTAGAACAATGATTGCAGAGTGCCGCTGGCATCGGGAGCGTATCTGGGGAAAATTCCCGGGTGTCGCCTGAACGGGCTTCATGACCACAGACGGTCGTCCCAGTTTCATTCTGTACGAGGTGGTACTTCGCCTTCCCCGATTGGCGGAGCGAGAATGTAGATTCGTCTTCTGTGGGATAATCGTCGTCTACAATATCTTCGACCGTTGCCGAGGAGATCCAGTATCTGCTGAGATCCGTCCACCAGGTGTTCGAGCATCGAATTTGCTGGCGGAAGAGCTGCCGGTAATCAACCGTGAACCGTTGCGAATCCTGCTGAATGAGGTCATCGGTGTGGAACTCAAGTGTCCGTGGGGATCGCTCTTCTCTGTTTGATTCAGGCTCTAACTCGATGGTCCACTCCGTTTTGACGTACGCTCCACCGGTGTATTCGACAGTGTCTGCGCTTACAGACTTGGTACGGTCACGAAGCCAACGAACGGTCGGTGGACGGAGCTTCTCAGTAAGTTGCTTTGAGAAGATGTCGTGTAGCAGTTCATCCGTGACGAGTGCGTCTTGGAGGGCGGTTCCGAGCTCTCGAGGTGCCGTCTGGTTCGTATAGTTCTCTGCCTGTGCGATGAGTGTCTCTCGAGCTTCGGCAATCCCATCGACGGTCAACCAGAATCCGTACGGTTCGTGACCATCGGTGAGCACTTCGCCATCGGTGAGCCGAACCAGCATCGGCCGGATATGGTCAGGTGCCGGAAACAGATGTAACTGGTATTGGTCGGTGACCGGGACTACTGGATAGGGGAACTCCTCTCTAGAGGGTACTCCCCCCTCGTTACGGGGTATGGAGAAGCCTCCCAGGTCTGCTACCGGGACGTGCCTTGGCATACACTCCGGGATACGATTCCAGTACGTCCCATATCGGTGGTCGCGAGGACCGCGATTAATTTGCATTGTGAGTAGACCGATTACCCCCAGTCACTTAGTATTCAGGGGGTAGTGGGGGGAGGGGATATAGAAGAACTACCATACTACAAATCGGGAACTTAGACTAAGTAAAGGTTATAACATTCCCGCTAAGTGATGTGACTATCCAGATGACTCAGAAGACAATTGGACAGAACACCGGTCAATCGGGCCGGGTGAATTTGTCGGGACCTGAACTCGACCAATTCGATGCGGAGGTTGGGGACGCCATCAAGGTCGATGTCGCCGAATCGAAGGGAATCGCCAAGGCGATTATCGAGAACAGCACGGAGAGTGAGTTCGTGATCGTGTCCAAACCAGCAGCTGATTCATCACCCACGGAGGAAATCGATGAGTAGTGAGTATCCCTCTCTATTCGAGAGCTGTCAGCCACGAGACGACGTCTTAGACGGCTCGCTCCAGGAGGAACAGTTCGCTGCGAAACTCTCGACTGTCGTCCACAACCCTGAGAAGGCAGCACCAGTCTATCGAGACCCCGACTCGTTCTACGATATGACCTATCCCACGGAGGGTCTCCGCACGCTGCTCTCCAATCTCACGGGGCGTTTCTTGGCGACCACAAAGTACGACCCCGGCTCGTATACTTCGAGCATTCTCTGTCTCGACACACGGTTCGGTGGTGGGAAAACGCACGACCTCATCGCCTCTTACCATCTTGCTGAGAACCCCGTAGATATTGACGACCTCTCACACTACCTGCTGGACGGCGACGAGGAGCTTGCGGCCGACTATCAAGATGCGGTGGCAGAGGGCCTCGATATTGCGACGGGGGTCTTCATCGGAACGAAGGCTGATAGCAAGGATGCCCGCCATGCCGACGACGATCCGGATGCTCCGAATACCCGGACGATGTGGGGTGAACTCGCGTACCAGCTCTATGGGCTCGATGGCTACGAGTACCTCAAGGACTACGACCAAGACCGGGACGCCCCCGGTGAGGGGACCCTCTCGAAACTCTTCGCTCAGCACGACCAGCCGGCCCTCATTCTGATCGACGAAATCGCCGACTACATGAACAAAGCCGCGGGCACGCCTGTCGGCGACAAGACGCTCGCCGATCAGACGCTTTCGTTCGTGATGGCGCTCCTCGAAGCGGCTGCCGAATCGGAGCACGTCACGGTCGTCTACTCTATCGCGGATACGGCCTTTGGTGAGCAGGCTGACCGGGTTCGTGATGGCGTCCGTGACCATATCGAGGAGGTCAATGAGATTGGCCGACGGCAGCACAAGACGGTCACGCCGACCGACGAAAACGAGATCGGACAAGTCCTTCAGCACCGACTCTTCTCGGAAGTTCCAGAAAACGCCGCGCACGAAGCCGCCGACTCATACTTCCAATTCTATGACCAGGAAGACCGGCAGTATCCACAGGAAGCCACCGACGCTGGCTACGTGGATGTCCTCGCTCGCGAATACCCCTTCCATCCCTCCTTAATCGACGCTCTCACGGACAAGATCGATACGATACCTCGATTCCAGCGCACGCGTGATGCCCTCCGCTTACTTGCTCGAGCCGTCTACTACCTCTGGAATCACCAGCCCGACAGTTACGACCGCCACTGGATTCGGATCTACGACCTCACAGTCGCTGATGACGATCCTGGCGGCGGGATTCAGACGATCCTTCGTGAGCGTCTATTCGACTTCGTCGATCTCGGTCCCGCAGTGACCGCCGACATCTACGACGACGATGGTACCGCGCACGCCCAGCTTGAGGACCGAAAATGGACCGAAAACGGTCTCCCACCTCTCGGTACCCATCTGACGACGACAGTTCTCTGGCACAGCCTTGCATACGGAGAACAGGCTGCAGGCCTAACTCACGCCGATCTGAACCTCGCTATCGGCCACCCCAATCTGAACTTCGACGACTACGATGCCGCCCTATCCGCACTCCGGGGCGACGATATGGACGTCGCTTGTTACTTCCTCTACGAGGAAGAGCGCCTCCGATTCAAGCAAGAACCAAATCTGATCCGGATCATCGACCAGCGGATCGAGTCTACTCCCGAAGCGAGCGCTCATTCGCGTTTCCAGAACCGTCTCACCTCGAAGGAAATCGGCGATGGTGGCTTCCAGCCGGTGGAGTTCCCTGAATCGCCGGCGGACTTACCGGATACCCCGGATACGCCGAAGCTCGCGGTGATGCATCCGGATACCGCTGCTGTCGAAGACGGCGGCGATACGCCGCCGAACCGGGTAACTCAGCTCTACGAGCAGCAAGCCGCAAAACACGAGGGAGAGACTGAGACGCGAATCTACAAGAACTACGCTCTGTTCCTCGCCCCTGACGCTGATCGAATGGATGCTGCAATCGACGAGGCTCGGCGTCTCGAGGCTATAGAGGCCCTGCTTGATAGCCCTGAACAGAAAGCCGACCTCTCCTCGGAACAAATCGAGGAGCTTCGAGAACGGAGCGACGAGGCACAGCTGATGCTCGGAGAGCTCGTTCGGAACGTCTACCGACACCTCTACTACCCTGACCGGGACGGGCTCACCCACATCACCATCGGTGCGACCGAATCCAACGGCGGGACGACACTGGTCGACGCTGTCCAGACAACGCTCGAGGATAAGATCGTGAAACGCGACGCCGGCGCTCGTGGGTCCGCTCACGTCCAACAGAAGCTCTGGCAGCAGACCCAGGACGCCATGTCCACCGAAGCGCTGGTCAACCAATACGCGAAGAAGCCGGGGCTGGACTACCTCTTCAGCACAAAACCGATTCGAGAGACTGTCTCGTCCCTCGTTAGTGACCACGGGTACGCATATTGGGATGGCGAGTCTGGGACAGCGTACTGGGTCGGGACAACGGAGCCTGAAACGTGGCCGCATCCGGAACCGTTCGCGAAATCCCCCGATGTCGAGACCTCGATTCGGGACAGCGATGTCCAAATCGGGAGTGACTTCGTCGTTTATCGAGATATCGACGCGCTCGTCGACGACCACCTCGACGAAATCGACCGGCCAGAACAGACGGTTGCTACCTGTGCCGAGTGTGGGGCGGAGGTTGAAAACCCAGAAGGCAGCGAACCCTACTACTGTGAGGAACACCAGTCCGATACGACCTGTAGCTCCTGCGGAAAAGAGGTCGCTAGCGAGCAGCTGCTGGACGCACGCGGACGCTGCGAGGAATGCCAGCCAGACGAATCCTGGGAGGCGAGCAAGAAGATGATGTCCGCTTCGCGGGCGTTCTCAGAGGTTCGTCGCGATGCGGAATCGAAGGCCGGAACTGACCGGACGCCGCTGCTTGAAGAGGTGACCATCCAGGTCGGTGGGGACGAACCTTTCCAAGCGGCCAAGTTCATCAGTCAGCGCCCCGGATTCAAAGCCCGCGAAGACTCGGTGACGGTTCGAATGCAGTACGAAACCCAGACTGACGACGGGACGTACAGCGCGGAATTCACGGGGTCACCGAGCCGATTCCGGGACGTGATCGACCAGCCCGGCTCGTTCGGCGATGATAGAGAGACCATCCAGTTCCGCTTCCAGTTTGACGAGCCCGAACCGATTACTGACGAGGGTGACGACCTCCTCGCTGCCCTCGATAATGACCTCGATGCGGGCAACATCGACGTCCGGGTCGAAGGGCGTGGCCCGATTCAGGCGAGCTCGGAGGTGACGGTCTGATGGCGAGTCGCGGTTCGGAATTTGAGACCTCACCCGCCGAGGGGACAGAGGAGGATCGGCTGGTTCGCTACGGGACGAGTATGTTCGGTGGCCGCCCGACGTTCACACTCGTCCGACGAGAGACAGACGGCGGCGGAGAGTGGACGCTGCATGAACTACTCCCTCGTGAACAGGCTGAAGCCCGCCGTGATCGCCTGGAGCGGGATGGTCGTTCGCTGAGTATCACACCAGTCGAGGATCTCGTCTCGGACATTGCTGGGGACGACCTCCTATCCAAGCTCGATGGTTGGACGTGGGATGAGTGGGCCGGCGCAAAGGTCGCACGGCTTGACCCGACCCGCGTCCGTGCGCTCCAGGACGTCGTCCGGGAGGCGATTGAAGGCACGCCAGGAGATTCATCAGAAGTTCTCACTGGCGGGGCTGGGTTCGTGTTCCTACCCGAAACGGCAGGCGTCCGGCTTGCTGTTGCCTTCCGTGGCGTGAAGCCGATCCAACGTATCGACCGGATGCGGTCGCTGGCTCGCGGCGTTGCACGGATGAGCGATGAGGAGTGTTACTACTGGTACGCAAAGTGTCGGTCTCCGTCGAGTCCGAACGGCGAAAAGGCCCTTCGAGTGTTGCTGACGGACCATATTGAGTGATTTAACGATGAGCCAAAATCCCGAAAGCCAGGACAGTGATTCGGAGCTGAAGCGTGTCGCAATTGAGGGGAACCTCCCCCTGAAGGCGGTTGGCATCGAGAATCTGAAAGAGGCTAACCCCTACTTTATGCCGCCTCATCGGTATCTTCACCCGTGGTTTGCACGTCGTCCAACTCCAGCTTCTAGACTGGCTATCCTTGCGTCCATACTTCCTCCAGAGGTGGACGCCAACACGCTGCTGGATTGGATGCAGATCAAGCCTCGTGACGAAATCGACGTCGATATTGAGGAATACGTGGCAGGAAAGAAGCGTACTGAAGATGATCGGGATGGAAACTTAGAGGACCACTACGGATATCCTCGCCCGTACACTCGGACACCGACTACAGATGAGAAAGCGGAGATGCACGAGTTGCTTCGGGAGCATTGGGACGGAGAGCTACCTACTGTCTTAGACCCGACTGCCGGTGGGGGCGTTATTCCGTTTGAATCTCTGCGCTATGGCCTACCGACAGCAGCGAACGAACTCAATCCCGTCCCGACTGTGATGCTTAAGGTTCTTCTTGAGTATGCGCCGAGTGTTGGTTCTCTCCAGAGCGAACTCAATCGGTGGGGTGACCGAATTGATGAACTCGCTGAGGAGGAGCTTGAACCTTATTTCCCGAGTGATGGTGAACGGCAGACACCTTCCCACTATGCGTGTACTTACGCAGTTGATTGTCCGGAATGTGGCTGTGATATCCCGATAACGAAGAAGTGGTGGCTTCAGAAGCAATCCTCATCGAAAGGTGTCGCAGCACGCCCTTCTGTGTCTAATGATGGTACCGAGATTGAGTACGAGGTTGTTAGACTCCCCGATGACGTTGAAAAGTCTGAATACAACCCCCAAGATGGGCCTCATACTCGGAGTGGAGCCGAATGTCTCAGCTGCGGTATCGTAATGGAATCCGACACCATTCAAGACCGGATCCGTAATTACGAGTTCGAGTATGAAATCTACGGCGTGAAATATGAGAAATCGAGTGGGGGGACTGCCTGGAGAGCGCCTATTCCGGAAGATAATGAGGCCCAATCAAAAGCGGCAGATCGAATTGAAGCTGATTTTGAGCTTAGCTCGCTTCTGGATGTACCGCGCTATATTGGTGACGAAGACCGTGCAGGACCATATGGCGTCACTAAGTGGCGGGATGCATTCACACCAAGACAGCTGGTAACTCAATATGAGTATCTCCAAGCTTACAAGCAGTGCCAAGCTGAGATCTTTGAACAGTACAGTAAGCAAAAAGCAGAGGGAATACTGGCTGTATTAGCGTTAGTGGCCGGAAAGACCGTAGATAGAAATGTTCGTTTTGCGCCATTGGACATCAGTAATGGCCTCCTCGGAAATTCCCTCGGTGGTAAACACTTCACACTCCAGTGGTCGTTTGTCGAAAACAACCCTTCGGCAGGGAATCAGAGCTATCAGGATACTGTTGATCGAGTTAGGGACTCTTACGAAGAAATCGCCGATTATCTCCGTGATGAAGATGCGGAAAACGTCCACGTCTCACAAAGAGATGCTGCCGATCTATCGTTTGAGTCAGATTCCATCCAAGCCATCGTAATTGACCCCCCTTACTACGATAGCATCATCTATTCTGAGATGTCCGATATGAGCTATGTTTGGCTCAAAGAATATCTCCAAGATATCTATCCAGACATCTTCTCTGACGACCTTACTGACAAAAGCCAAGAGGCGGTTGCTAATGTGGCCGAATACGAGGAAATTGCTTCGGATTCCAAATCTAAGTCCGAATTAGCTGCCGAGGACTACGAGAACAAGATGGCGGAGATTTTCCAAGAACTCTACCGTGTTCTCGAGCCCGGCGGTGTGATGACTGTCATGTTCACCCATAAAGAATCCAGTGCATGGGATACCCTCACAAAGTCGCTGATTCGATCTGGGTTCACCATCACATCAACCCACCCAATCACCAGCGAGATGCCCCAGCGGACCGACACCCGTGGTGGAGGTTCAGCTGACAGTACTCTGCTGCTCACAGGGAGAAAACCGCACGATAGTAAGACGGAATCTGAAGCGGTACCAACCCTGTGGAGCGATGTTCGTGCTGAGACCCGTGAAGTAGCGAAAGAGGCAGCGAGAGACCTGCTTGATGCTGGCCTCTCTCTGACGAAAACAGACGTCATCATTTCGGCGTTCGGGCCGACACTGCAAGTTTACGCAGGTGCCTATCCTGTCGTCGACGACCAAGATAATGAGATTCCTCCACGGCGAGCTCTAGAAGAAGCACGCGAGGCCGTAACGCGAGTCCTCGTCGAGGAATATCTTGAAGGCGAGCGACTAGACGACTTGGATGACATTACAGAGTGGTATATCCTCTCCTGGCTGGTTCACGAATCCGACACCTTCCATTACGATGACGGCCATCAGCTGGGGCTCGGTATTGGTGTCGACATTGACGATATTAAGCGCTCTACGAAAATTTGGGGGAAGAAACGTGGGGATATTCAGCTGAAAACTCATGAGGACCGCGTCCAAGATATCACTCTGCCACCCGAAGAAAGATCTAACCGGACGCCCGTCGATCCTGAAGCGCTGTCCTACACGATCGCCCTCGATGCGGTTCACGCCGCTATGCACGTCTACGAGAAACAGGGCGAGGACGTCGCGATCGATTGGCTCAAAGAACGCAACTTCGACACAGACGCGGGCTTCAAGGCAACACTGAAAGCTCTCCTGCAAGTTCTTCCCCAGAGGAGTTCGGAATGGGAGGCCGCTCGTGACCTCGCCTTAGGTCGGACCCACGACGCACTTGGTCTCGAATTCACCCCCACTGATTTCACTGACGTCTCAGAAGACAGGGCCGAACAGACCGAACTCGGTGACCATGCCTAACTCGAAACTCCTCTAGTATGACTAATCTACGTGACCGCGAGTGGCAGTCGATCTACGAGAGCAAGCCCGAGCAGGGACGCGCCCATCTCGTCAAGGACTTCTACGAACCCGCACTGGAACGCAGCCAACAATACGACCGGATTGCGGGCTACTTCTCCAGTACGGCACTCGCGGCTGCTGCCAACGGCATTCACGCCCTCGTCGAGAACGATGGTGAAATGCGCCTCATCGTCGGCACCGAACTCTACGAGTCTGACCGTCCGGTTCTAGAGACGCTCACCGACCGCCTCGAGGAAAACCTCGAGGACCTCGATGACGAACGCCTGGATGCGAATCTCCGTATTCTCGCGCGTCTCCTCCGCGAGGGGCGGATCCACATCAAGGTCGCCTATCCACGCTCTCCCTCTCACGATTGGGAGATCTTCCATCCGAAAGTTGGACTCTTCCACGATAGCGACGGAAACACGATTTCGTTCGAGGGCAGCGTCAACGAGACGGTCGGCGGCTGGGCTCGCAACTACGAGCGGTTCAAAGTTCATCGGTCGTGGGTTCCTGAACAGGCGGACTACGTCGCCGGCGACGAGGAGACCTTCGAGCGACTGTGGAGTGATGAACACCCCTTCGTCGAAGTGTATGACCTCCCCGAGGCGATCGAAGAGGACATCATCGACTGGAAAGCCCCAGACACCGAGAGCGATCTCCAGGAAGCGATTCAGATCGCGAACGGTACAGCTCCGCCGACGGAGCGCGACAAAGCGAACATCATTCAGGATGGACCGCTCTCGCCCGGTGGGCTCGCACTGGCCGAGGAGGCGAGCACGATCACGCCGTGGCCGCATCAACGAGTTGTCTCGGACACACTCGTCAATACGTATCCACAGAGCTTCTTGCTGTGTGACGAGGTGGGACTCGGGAAGACGATCGAGGCCGGTCTTACACTCTCCCGGCTCGGACTCACCGGCGAGCTGGAAACCGGGTTGTTGCTGGTTCCGGCGAGTCTGCAGCGGCAGTGGCAGGAAGAGCTCTGGGAGAAGTTCAACATCAACGCCGTCCGATTCGACCGGGACACAGCGGGCGATCACGTATTCCGAGACGTCCGCGGTCGCGACCACTATCCACCATCGGCAACGGACCTCGACCTCACTGGGGAGCGCGAATGGGCGGACAGCCCCATCTGGCGGTTCCTCTACGAACAGCAGTCGACTGATGCCGATGCATCGTCGCCGCTGGATGGGCCGACGGTCGTCATTATGTCCTGGCACACGGCTCGTCTCGACGACCGGTGGGATCAGGTCGCTCCCTTAGATCGGGTATCCGACCGGTCTCGGAACGGCATCCCGGCAAGCTGTCGCGGACGCGACCACAATACGGAAGACCGGATGGGCGTGTGGGACGCCGTCATCGTTGACGAGGCGCACAACGCCCGGCGTGGCAGTAATTTCTACGCCCTTCTCGAACAGCTTCGCGATTATACGCACGCCTACTACCTGCTGACGGCTACCCCGATGCAATTGCACTCTGGCGAACTCTACGACCTGATGCAGTTGCTGGATCTTCCGGGTGGTTGGGATAACCGGGATACCTTCATGGAGTTCTTCGAAACTCGAGACGGGCTGTCGCAGGCCCTCAACGAGGTTCTCGACAACCCGAGTTCAGAGTCCGACGAAGCGGAGGCTTCCTGGGACACGCAAGCCACGCTCGATGGACTGGAACACCAAGACCGGCTCCCGACGGACCGACCGTTCTCCTCAAAAGTCTTCCAGCACCTTGCGGACGAACTCGAAATCAATGAGGACGGACAGGACCGTGCCATTGCCAAAGAGCGTGTGCTGACTGCGTGCCGACTCGCACGAGCCTATGGAGACGCCTACGACGGCTATCTCGAATATGTCGACGACGCGATGGCAGATTATGACATCGACCGCTTCGAGGCGAGCGAGGATACGAAACTCAAACGGCTCCTCTATCCTGAAGACGCCGACGAGTGGTTGATGGCGTCCCGCAGCGACCGACAGGACGCACTTGACGAACTTTCCCCGGGCGGTTGGCGAGTCATCCGCGATGTTCTCGCAGAGTCCACGCCCGTCGACGCGCTCATTCACCGGAATACACGGGATACACTCCGGAAGTACGAGGCAGTCGGTCTCCTCGATACGACCGTTCCGAACCGAAATCCCGAACAACGGAAAATCGAACTCACCGAGGAGGCACGGGCGGTCTACGACCAGATCGACGAGTACACACGTGAATTCTACAAGCGAGCCCAACAGACTGACGAAGCCCAAACACGCGCCATCGGGTTCGTGATGACCACGTACCGGCAGCGACTCACGTCGAGTGTCTATGCGATCAGCCAGAGCCTGAAACACCGGCTTGAGACACTCCGGGCGCAACGAACCGTGCTTGCCGGACGGGAACGCGCTCGTGATCGGGACTATGGTGATGCGGAGCAGGTCGTCCTCGAAACGCTACAAAACGCGGACCTCGACGACGGGGACGTTCTGGATGAACTCGACGCTAGTAGCGACGACTTGGACCTCTCTGAACTCATCCCGAGCGTGACTGAAGAGGGGAAACAGCTTATCGAGGAAGAAATCGAGGCCCTGGAAGCGTTCGTCAACGACTTAGACTTGGTTGATACAGACCCGAAGATTCAGCAGCTGTACAACGACCTCGACGAGCTGGACCGTGCTGGCCACAACCGGGTGATTGTCTTCACGCAGTACGCGGACACAATGGACTTCATCCGGGACAGTCTCGCGGACCTTCTTGGTGCAACAATCGCGACGTACTCTGGTCGTGGCGGCGAGCTGTACGACCCCGATTCTGAAACGTGGGAGCACGTCGGGAAAGAGCGCGTGAAGCGTGAATTCTCACGTGATGATGGGCAGGTCGATATCCTCGTCTGTACCGACTCCGCGAGTGAGGGGCTAAACCTACAGGAGTGTGGGGCGCTCATCAACTACGACCTGCCGTGGAATCCGATGAGGGTTGAACAGCGTATCGGTCGGATTGACCGTATCGGCCAACGATTCGACGAGATTCGCATTCTCAACTACAGCTACGAGGATACGGTTGAGACGGACATCTACGATCGCCTTGACGACCGGATTGGCCTCTTCGAAAACGTCGTCGGTGAGATGCAACCCATACTCTCCGGCGTCAGCCAACAGATTCGAGATGCGACCTTGAACGCCGACAGCGCTGACGACCAGTCTGCGGTCGAATCAGCTGACCGCGAGTTCTCTGAAGAACTCGAAGAACGCGATCAGGGCGACCGCGTCGATGTCGGAGAGTCACTCGAGGACGTCGACGACCTCGTCGCTCAGGATGTCGTCGACGAAGCAAAACTCGATGCGTGGCAGTCCTACAGTCACCCGGATCTCGTCGACGTCGGCGAGGAGGAGTACGAGTATCAACCCCCGTTCGAGACACCGAGTCTTCAGTCAGTGTTGGTCGATAACGACGCCCTTGCCGAGGCCGGTGTCGAATTCACCCCGGTTCACGAGATTGATTTCGAGTACGATGATGGAGACTTCGACTTTGCGGACAGTACATATCGTCTCTCGGTAGGTGACGCACCGATTGAGGTCCCAGCCGGGGATGGGGAACAGACGATTGCACAGGCTATTGCGACTGGTGCTGACGAAGTGGCGGTGACGTTCTCGGCTGTATGTGCTGACGAGTTCCCATCCGTTCAGCATCTTGCACCAGGTCATCCACTTCTAGGACAGCTCCTCACAGTACTGCAGGATGTGAGTAAGGATACGTCGCGACTCCAACAGCGAATCGTAACTCGACCCGACCAAGACCAAGAGCCAGTCGTGTGTGCGTGGGGACGGGACGGCGTGTTCACCCGGATTGCAGGCGATGGGACTGTGACTGAAAATGGACAGATGGATTCCCTTCCGACGTGGTGTGATCAATTCCTCGACAACCGAGAGAAGTCAACAAAGCAGCCACAGTAGCTGGGTAGTTTTGTAAGCATGGACTTCCCAGATGAACCAATAGATGCCAAATACTGCTCTTGAAGCAAATCTCCGCGCTATCGGAGACGGTGCGAGACTGGAACAGTTAGCTGTTGACTTGCTTGGTCGAGAAGGATACGACGTCGTTCAACCGGCGTTAGGGGTCCGGATGGTGGGAGAGATGCACTTTTTGAATGCTCGGGAAAATCTGGCGTGCTCCATTAGCTATCTCTTTGTGGCTCCGATTAGACTCGGACAATATGCCGAAGCCGGATATTGAAGTCCTCGACGACGGCGACGCCTATCCATATTCGTCGCATATCAGCGTAGACGGTACAGAACTCCAGCTGGGCGATCTTCTTCTCGTGTTTGATTCTCCCAATGACAATAGTGTCAGCTTCTTCGAGCGTGTCTATGGGTTCACTTGGCCGGGAATCATCACTCACGTCGTCGATGGGCCGGTTCCTGCTGAGTTTCACAATTTCGAGGACTTTGCTGCGGATCTCGACAGCGGGAAGATCGCGGTCGCCAGCAAACGCGAGCAAACGAGCTTCTTTGTCGACGAAGACACCGTCCGCACTATCACCCTCTACCGATACCAGTACCAGGGCGGGTGGCAGCCGATTGTGATTGATGAGCGACGAAATCCACTTGAGGACACTCCTCTCGCCCAATCTGTAGCTCTTTGCGATGACGGTGAGCAGGTGATCGAAGAACTACTCCTGACAATCTCTCCAGAGGGAGAGCAGGAGTTTGAGCACATCCAAGAGTTCCTTGTGTCTGCTGGCTATCGGTCTGAATTGATCCCAGCTGTTAATGAAGTCCTCGAAAACTGATGAATTCTTTTGGAATCAACAAATGGTCGGGATAGAAACGCTTGCTACCGTAGGCTTAGGCCTAGATGCTGCTGGTGCCCTAATGGTCGTCCTTCCTGAGTTCGAACAATTTCGGGCATACAAAACACCTGAGGATGAAATCCAACAAATCGAACAGGGCCGAGTAACTCTCCTGAGCGAAGGGAAACTGACCTCGGATGATTCTGGATTTGAGGCCGTATGTGAGGCACTCGACGGGCGAGTCGAGGTACATGGCCCAATAAAGGAGATCGTCGTCGTAAGCCTGGAGGACGAGCCCGACGCTGTCGAAGTTCGATATCACACCGATGGGGACGCGATTCACGCTCGCGACGGACGAATTTCTCGAACACTCGTCGATCGATATATCGAACGCCACGTTCACCAGCTTGAACAGCGGGCCCGCGAGTGGTATCTTCGGGCTGGCAGTTCTCTCCTCTTATTCGGCTTCTTGCTCCAGATTGCTGCGTCTCTCTTATGACATCTGCTCTCGATAGACGGCGGAAGGGTGTGCGGTGGCCGGGTTACCGTTCTATTGCTTCTCTGAGTTCACTCCCTGGGGAGCCAAAGATGTTGTCGAACTCCTCAGGTTGGTCCTCTGCAAATGTTCGGAGTTCCTCTCGCGATGTGATCCCGTATTCGAGCGCTAGGTAATCCTTGGTCGCCGCCCCAATTCGAGGGAGTTCGGCGAGATCGTCCTCGTATTCCAGCTGATGCGCTTTCAACCACGCGTGAGACTGTTCAAGGGCTTCCTCGGGGGTTAACGACTCATCAGGTCCCGCTTCGATTGAACGGCCTTTCCGATACCAGGCGTTCCGCTCTGCTTCTGGTGCGTTGCACGCGATTGTAGTACTCCCGTCCGGCGCCGGACTGATGGTAAGGTTGAACCGCCCGGCCGAAACCCATCGAATCCGGTTTGAGGACGCCTCCACGAGGTCCCATCCAGTGAACGAGTCCTTTGGATTCAGTTGCTGTAGCGGGCCTGTATCACCGAATGCACTCCCCGATGAGAAGCCATCGAGATGGTTTGTCGCGATACTGGAGACGACATCGCGGTCCACACCCGTATCTTTGGAGATATCGATCGGATCCGCTGTCCCCAGGAGGTCGTCGACCGTTGTGTATCCTGCGTCAGCAAACGCCACGAGCCGGTCACGATTCAATAGGTCCTCGTGATGCAGCTGGTCATCAATCCCTGCTTCCTTGAGGTGGTGAAGATACTCCTGGGCGACCGAGTCCTCGAAGCGGACGTTCCCAGCTTCTATTCTGTTCGCTTTGAGCGCTTCAATGAGTGCTGAAAGGGAGTATGAGGATTTGAACAGCGGATTCCACTCTTCCTCGTCATCGTCAAATACCTCTATGTCGGTTTCTGGTTTGAAGTAGATGGGTCGATTGGCGTTGGCAAATTCGAGAAGTGAGACTGACACCATTCTTACTGATGGCTGACTGACTCTCGGATTAAATAGATGTACCTCTCAATCGAGGGGCACAACAGGGGTATTATTCTATAGGTGGACTGCTAAACTGCGACAACTAGTATGCCGTTCTTGGCCCTCCACGACGGTACCGATGTTATCCCGAATCAGGTACAGAAAGGGGATCTCCTCGAGTGCCCGAAGTGCGGCGATCAATTAAAAATTCGCGACTCCCATCGCCGGAAGGGGTCGTTCGTCGCGCGGCATTTCTACCACGCTGCTGAAGAGGAGACGGACTGTGGCGGTGAATCTCCACCTCATTTGCGGATGAAGTCAATCGCGTATTCGAAGCTCACGACCGAGTATCCCGACGCTACAATAGGACTAGAACAGCAGCTGGGTGACCGGCGTGCCGATATTCTCGTTGAGTTTCCACAGCCTCGATTCCCTGAAGGCCGGGGCATCGGCGTCGAAGTACAGCACAAACACGAGGACAAGGATGTCGACGCAGTAACCGCTGAGTATCTTGCTGCAGAGTACAGCGTCCTCTGGTTGGGAGAAGAGGACTTCTCCGGATTCAACGTCGATCTCTCTGGCATTCTCCCGACCTGGCCTCACGCGGTCCAACACGACTTCAGCGACGGGTATCACGGCGTCATCCACTGGCTCCGACAATCAAAGCCAGCCAATCCCTCGATGGACGTCGTCCTGCCGCGAGAATATCTAGCTGAACACAGCGAGGGGCTTCGTCGAGCATGGGAGTACGGGAAGTTCGATCAGGGAGGGCAATCGGACTGGAACGATCTCGGATTCTGGTGGTTGAGTGCCTCGTATGACCCATACCAGAAGTGGTTCAAACTCACCGAAACGCCTGACGGGCGGACGATGCTTCAGCTCGGGAAGCAGGTCCGCGGTACTGAACACGTGCTCGCTCCAGTTCAGACTGAACACTCTCGGAATCGGGGGAAGGTTCACAGCTTGGCTTACGAGGTTGATTCAGCAGATACCTCCGCTGGCGAATGGGCAGATATCGAAAAGGCGTGGCTGGAAACCGGCTTACAGAGCACTTCGGTTATCTTCAAGCTCGTTGCAACTCCGAGCGGGGAGCTCGCTCTTTCGCTGGGAAAGTACAAGGAACACAGCGACGATGGCGAGTTCATTACCGTCTCTACCGAGTTCAAGCGTAATCTCAAAGAGAGTCTCCACGAACTCGCTAACCTTCTGGGGTGACCTGACTCGGCCCGGAAACCCGCCCACAACGGTAAATGGACGGACTACAAACAGCAGTTAATAATGTCGGACGAGGTTGACGATTTGTATGATAAGTACATCGACTACGATGGCAGAGATCTCGATACTCGGAATGTCGGTGATGGGAAAGTAGTTCGGCCGATTACGGCCGAGAATTTCGAGATGGAGAAACGGACTCTGGGGGAGGTTCTCACCGATCAGAAGTTCAACGTACCAGAGTACCAGCGACTGTACTCGTGGAAGAACATCCACCACGAACAGTATTGGTCGGACATCGAGCAGTTCGTTAATGCCGACTTGGTCGCTGACCGACGCGAAGTTTCTGACGTGTTCTTCAGCTCGATGTACTTCGCTGTCAACGACGACAAACAGGTGTATGAGGTCATAGACGGCCAACAGCGGCTGACGACGACACACCTGCTGTTGCGCGTCCTTATGGAGCACCTCGAGGACGTCGATCCAGCCTCTATCGAGGACGATACCCTGGCGGAGTTCCGGGACTACGGGATCGGGCGAATCACCGATATCCTCTATGTGGAGGAGTCGTTCGGCAAACGTGAGCCCCGGCTCACGCTGAACAAACACGACGCTGAATTTTTCAAAGCCCTCATGATGGGGCCCTCCGCCCAGGTGGACTACCTCAAGAACGAGGCCGACTTCAGCATTCACGGGAACAACAGCGATGCGGTGCAAGTCTCGGAGTGTCTGGACCGGTTCGGCACTACGGACGATGACCTCGCGGACTTGGATACTGACTCGCTCTCCTCGGGGGCGTTCTTCAAACTGTACCGCTCACACCGGCGGTTGTTGAACGCTTACGAGTTCTACGACAAGAAGATTAGCGGCGTCGTCGCCGACGCCGACACGCCGGACGAGTCGGTGCGAGCGCTCGTGAATATCCTTAACTACGTCTACAACTCCTACCACGTCGGGGAGTACCTGATTCGAGAGGCGGAGTCGGACTTCCGGATGCAGATCTTCGAGATTTTGAACGACCGCGGCGTCGATCTGACGAAGATCGACCGTATCAGGGCGGCGGTCGTGAACGCGTTCTTCGATACCGACGTGAAAGACGAGTACGTCGACAAGTGGGAGGACATCGTGGTGGCGTTCGCAACCGATGGTGATGCCATCGACGACTACCTCTCGATCTATCTGAGTATCGTCGACGATGGCATCGACAGGATTGGTGACGCGAGCGCCGAACTGACCAACGCCTTCGACACGCGGAACATCGACTCGGATGTCGTCCCGCGGCTTCGGAATCTCGATGAAGCGAAGGCTTTCCTCGACTACGCGCACGACCTCGTCGACTACTATCAAGATATCACGACCACGGAGCTCGCCGCTGACGATCTTGAGTTAGCCAGTCACCGAGAGCAGTGTCGGGAAATCCTTGTTCGCCTCAATAACCAACAGATGGACCAGTGGCGGCCATTCGTCCTGGCGCTCTACTATCACACCAATCCTGAATCGGAACGGGATGCAGCACAGTTCCACTGCGTACTAGAGACCATCGAGAAACTCAACCTGCGACGCCTCCTCATCTCTGAACGTCCGAGTATTTTCCGCGAGGTCTTCATCGAGGCCGTCGAGGAGTTCAATCTCGCACCAACTGCCGACGCCACTCCAGATAGTGTATACGAGACTTCTCGAGAGTACCTCATCACCGAGATGCGTTCCTCTACGCCGACGCTGTTCGGCGATCGGTTCGTCGATACGGTCGTCCAGACGCAGTCCTGGAGTACCGGAACGGCGCGACTGCTCTTCGGGAAGATCGCCCAGGATCACTTCGACGACAGTAGTCGTGCCGTCGAGCGAGACCTGAACATGGGGAACATCCATCTCGAACACGTCCTCCCGCAGACTCCCGTCAGCGACCCGGAAGACCCGACGTGGCTTCGGGAGTTTTTCAAACTCGACTCGGAGCCGGACATCGAGATCGCGTCAGAGATCGAACGCTATATCGAGCTGGTGCAGCGCTCTGATCTCGACGAAGAGGAGGAGCGACTGAAAGACAATATCTCGGAGTTCATCACGCAGGGGTTCATCGACGATATCGGGAACTTCCTCCTGCTCCGTGACACCGATAATATCGGGGCGAGTAATCGGCCACTCGCCGAGAAGATGACGCAGTACTACTCCGAGATAGACGGTTTCGCCAGTATCTACCCCAATCGGTATTTCACGGCCGAATACGGCAACGTCGATCGCGACTCCCTCGACAAACTCCGTGAGCAGCACGATGGCGGTGACGTTTCGAATGTGGACGCCGATGTAGTGGCGTATTTCAACTCCTTCTGGACTTACGAGACTCTGCAGGATCGACGAATCGAGCTCCTCTTGGATATTTTGTCGACGCTTCGATTCGATTCGTTTGAGGACGAGTTCGGGATTGAATCCGACCAAGATGAGGTACGCCACGAAATTCGAGGGAAGACGGACCAAGAGTTCGAGAAACGTCTGTCCGTCCGATCGCTTTAACCCCCTCTGAGAAGTCGGTTTTGCGAGTATCTGTCGAAGCCTTCTCAGCTGACTATCCTATCCAGCTTCGCCATCCCCACAGAAGGTGCCGACCTCCTTGGCCGAAACGAAAGGAACGAACGAAACGAATAGAATGAATGGTATGAAGTAAACGAGATTGATGAATTGAATTCTCCAAACGAACTGGTTTGTCTCT
>NZ_CP089596.1 GCF_021249405.1 Halobacterium zhouii
TATAGGCGGGCAAAGACGTAAGTAACAGGGGTCGCTACAGGCGGGTATAGATGGGTCAGACCGTTTCATTCGTAGCCCGTGACGAACTCGCGGAGTGGTTGGAATCGCGTGCAGACGTGGAGATGAAGTCAGTTTCCGCCGTCTGCCAAGACATCGTAGCCGCCGAATACCGCCGACAGAACCCGGCAGACGGGGGTAAAGCCGGTGAAACGCAGGCTGAAGAACCGGAGACCGCGCCGGACGCTCTCGAATCAGATCGAGAATTTTCGTTTGCCACGAAACGGGAAGCTGATGCGGTGAGAACGCAGTTCGGCGCACATCTGAGCGAAGACGATGACGCCCGATTTAGGGAAGTGGTCTTCGTCGAGGGAACGCCGAGCGAAGTAGTGAAGGAGCTGGACCGGCGAACCGATAGCTAAGCAATCAGGAACCGCACTGAGGGAAGGCCCCCAGAACTGGACACTCTGACCTTCTCTCTCCGTCCGCAAAGCCGTTACGGTGGCGCGAGGCGCTATCCCGCCCGTTCACTTGCGAAAGCCCGTGAGCGCCCGCTGTGGGGCGCTCACTGGAACGTGGAGGTGGGTGGGGCGTTCTGGAGGTGTACGGCGGCCAGCCCGCCGGCTGGCCGGACTCTCGGGCGGAGGCGGTCGCGGTGAGTCGTGCGGAAGGCGGCCCTTCACTTGACCTAGGTAGGAACGATTCAACAAGCCCTGAGACCGACGAGAACGGCCGGTACGACTGTCGGCACGTCTATCAGAACTTCGAGTTCGAGAACGAGGACGGCGACACCTCGGCGTACCGCTGTGGCTCGTGGGAGTGCTACTGTTGCGGCTACAGGATGCGCCAGAATCTGATTGAGGAAATCAAGCGTATCACGGCTGAACGCCCGGAAATGTCGCGGTTGCTCACGCTCACGCTCGACCCGGCCAAAGCGCCGTCGAATCAGGACCGCCAGCATAAGTACATCACCGAACGGTGGAACGCGCTTAGAACCCGTCTAAAGCGGGAAATCGGAGACTTCAGTTACATTTGGGTGCGCGAGGAACAGGAGAACGGACTCCCGCACCTGCACGCCATCGTCTCGCGCTACCTGCCCTCAGGCGACCGTCTCGACCGCGTGGAGTGAGCTAGGCGGTGGCGAGGTCGTGGACATCCAGAAGATAGAACGCGCCGACAACGCCGCCCACTACGTTGGCAAGTACCTCACGAAAGACGCACTCTCAGGGCTTCCAGACGGGATACAGCGGTATAACAGCAGTTCGGACCTAACGCTAGACGTTCGCGGAAACAAGGACAACGGCGATACCGGCGACTGGGAGCTTCTAATGGACGATTACGCCATCATTCACGACAACGGAAACGCGCTCAGGCGGGGCGTGACGGGCACGGACTTTGCCCAACAGAAGGACTGGGGCGGCCCCGTACCGCCGGACTGAGACAGG